>JAIXVH010000149.1 GCA_027483125.1 Acetobacteraceae bacterium
AGAACCTCGCATTGGTGCGCATGGAAGCCCACGCGCAGAAGCGCCCGCACGAAATCTCCGGCGGCATGAAGCAGCGCGTGGGCATTGCGCGCGCGCCGGCGATGCGCCCCAAGGTGCTGCTGCTCGACGAACCCTTCGGCGCGCTGGACGCGCTGACGCGCGCGCACCTGCAGGACCAGGTGATGGCGATCCATGCGCAACTCGGCACCACCATCATGATGATCACGCATGACGTGGACGAGGCGGTGCTGCTGTCCGACCGCATCGTGATGATGACCAACGGCCCGAACGCCACCATCGGCGAAATCCTGGATGTGAATCTGGAACGCCCGCGCGACCGGCTGGCGCTGGCGCATGACCAGCGCTTCGTGGATGCGCGCGCCTCGGTGCTGGAATTTCTGCACGCACGGCATCAGAATCCGGCGATCGCGGCGTGAGGATCGTCGTTGTCGGCGCGGGGCCGGCGGGAACACGCGCGGCGACCCGCGCCGCCGCGCTGCCGGATGCGCGGGTTACACTGATCGGGGCCGAAGCCGCGCTGCCCTATGACCGCGTGGCGCTGTCGCGACTGCTGGCCGGCGAGATCGAAGTACCGAGCCTCATCACGCATGACGCGCGGGCATTGCGCGCGGCGCGCATCGCCTATCGCCCCGCCACACGCATTGCGCGCATCGACCGCGCCGCGCGTGTGCTGCACGCCACCGATGGCGCCATGATCCCATATGACCACCTCGTGCTGGCGCTGGGCAGCGAAGCCCTGCGCCTGCCCATCCCGGGCGCGAACCTGCCCGGCGTCATCGGCTACCGCGACCTGCCCGACGTGCAGCGCATGCTGCGCATGGCCGAGAGCCGTGGCCAGGCGGTGGTGATCGGCGGCGGGCTGCTCGGTCTGGAAGCCGCGGCGGGCCTGGCCCATCGCGGCATGCAGGTGACCGTGGTGCACGCCGTGGACTGGCCGATGGAACGCCAGCTGGACGAGCGCGCCGGCGCACTGCTCGCACGCCGCATGGGCGCGCGGGGCATCCGCTTCGTGATGCCGGCGCGCACCACAGCACTGGAGGGCGATGGCCATGTGCAAGTGGTGCGCCTAGATGATGGGCGCGTGCTGCCTGCGCGGTTGGTGGTGATGGCGGTGGGCATCCGCCCCAACACCGCACTGGCGCGCGAGGCAGGGCTGGATGTCGGCCGCGGTATCCGCACCGATGCGCGGCTGTTCACCAGCGACGCGCATATCCAGGCTGTGGGCGAATGCGCGGAAGTGCAGGGCGTTTGCGTGGGGCTGGTGGCACCCGCGCTGGAACAGGCGGAAGCGGCCATCGCCGCGCTGCAAGCCGATGCCGCCTGGGCTCCGCGCCCCGATGCGGCGGCGCTGAAGGTCAATGGCACGGATGTCTGGTCCGCGGGCGACATCGCTGCCGACGCCGAGGCGCTGACGCTGCATGACGAAGCGGCCGATGAATACCGCCGCCTTCTGGTGCGCGATGACCGCCTGGTCGGCGCCGTGCTGTATGGCGATACGCGCGATGCCGGCTTCTACCTTGACCTGATCAAGCGCGGTGCGCCGCTGGGGCGCATGCGCGCGGCATTGGCCCTGGGCCCGCAGTTCATGGACCAGGCGGCATGATGCCCACCCGTTCAGACCTTCGCACCGTGCCGTCGCTGCGGTCACCAGGGGCAGCATGAGCGTCTCCAAGGAACAAGAGGAATTCCTGCGTGGATTCTTCGCCGGCGTGGATGTGCGTGGCGATGCCAAACCCGCCGCCAATGACGCGCTGTCCGCGGCCCATGCCGCTGCCGCCGCGCTCACGCCAGAGGAAAAGGCGAAGGCCGAGAAACACCCGCTGGACCGCTGGGACGAACTTGTCGCACGCGCCGAAGCCGGCACGCCGCCCAAGGGCATCGATGTGCTGATGACGAAGTACCACGGCCTGTTCTGGGTCGCGCCCGCGCAGGACAGCTTCATGTGCCGCCTGCGGATTCCGGGCGGCATCATGACCAGCGCGCAGGCCCGCGGCGTGGCTGACATCGCCGAGGAACTGGGCGGTGGCTTCATCGACATCACAACCCGCGCCAACCTGCAGATCCGCGAGATTCCGGTGGACAAGGGCGTGGAGGTGATCTCGCGCCTGGCCGAGCTTGGCCTGCTGCCGCGCGGCTCCGGCGCCGACAATATCCGCAACATCACCGCAAGCCCGACCGCCGGCATCGACGCCGCCGAATGGCTAGACACGCGCCCCACCGTGCGCGCGCTGTCGCACCACATCCTGAACACGCGCGACATGTACGCACTGCCGCGCAAGTTCAACATCGCACTCGATGGCGGCGGCGCGGTGGCGGTGCTCGAGGATACCAACGACATCTCGCTGCGTGCCGCGCGCAGCGCGGATGGCACGTTGGTCTACGCACTGGGCCTGGGCGGCATCACGGGCCATATGGATTTCGCGACAGCGACCGGCGTGGCGGTGGAACCGCGCGATGTGGTGAAGCTGTGCGATGCGATCCTGCGCGTCTTCATCCAGCATGGCGACCGCTCCGATCGGAAGAAGGCGCGACTGAAATACCTGCTCGACCGCTGGGGCCAGGCGCGTTTCCTGGCGGAGGTCGAGACGCTGTTCGGCCGCGCCCTGCCGCGCCCTGCACTGGAAATGGCGCCACCCGGCGCGAAGCACGGCCATGTCGGCGTGCATGCGCAGAAGCAGTCGGGTTTGCACTATGTGGGCGTTGTCACGCCGCTGGGGCGTATCACTGTGGAGCAGGCGCGCGCGCTGGCAGGACTGGCCGAGCAATTCGGCAACGGCGAATGGCGGCTGACAGTGTGGCAGAACCTGCTGATCCCGAATGTGCCGGAAGCCTCACTGCCTGCGCTGCTGGAAGGCATCGCGGCGATCGGGCTGACGCACGCTGCAAGCCATTTGCGCGGTGGGCTTGTCGCCTGCACCGGCAATGCCGGCTGCAAATTCGCCGCCTCCAACACCAAGCGCCATGCGGCGGAACTGGCGGATTGGCTGGATGCGCGCATCGCATTGCCGGCGCCGATCAACATCCATCTGACCGGGTGCCACCATTCCTGCGCGCAGCACTACGTGGCCGATATCGGGCTGCTGGGTACGAAGGTCGAACGCGGTGAGGACCAACTCGAAGGCTATGACCTGCATGTCGGTGGCGGCGCCGGTCCCGAACAGAAAATAGGCCGGCTGATCCGCCCGAAAGTCGCAGCCGATGCTCTCGCACCAATGGTGCTTGCCCTGCTGCGCGCCTGGGTCGACGCCGCGCCCGCCGAAAGCTTTCAGAGCTTCACCGCGCGGCATGACAACGCCGCGCTCAATGCCATCTGCGACAAGGCCGAGGTCATGGCATGAACGCCTTCGCACCCATCGCACCCGGCACCGTTCCCGTGTTGCCGGAAAGCGCCCCCTTCACCGCCGAACAGCGCGCCTATCTGAACGGGTTTCTCGCCGGATTGTTCAGCCGCGCACCGGACAACGTGACGCCGGTCGCCCCCGCGCCACCGGCCGAGGATTTCCCGTGGCACGACCCGGCGCTGGAACTCGACGAACGTTTGGCACTCGCGGCCGGCCGCGCGCCGGCGCGCCGGATGATGGCGGCGATGGCACAGCTGGATTGCGGCCAATGCGGCTATCTCTGCCAGACCTACGCCGAAGCGCTGGCGGATGGGCGCGAGACCTCCACCAGCCTCTGCGTGCCAGGTGCCAAGCCCACGCAAAAGGCGCTGAAGGCCTTGCTGGCGGAGGCGCCGGCAGTGGTGCAGGCCGCACCCGTTGCAGCGGCCAAGACCGCGCATCCCATCGCACGCCTGCTGGAGTCGCAGCGCCTGACGGGCGAAGGCAGCGACAAGGATGTGCGCGGCATCGTGCTGGATTTGTCCGGCACTGGCCTTGCCTATGAACCCGGAGACAGCCTGGGCGTGGAGGTGGCGAATGACGCCACGCTCGTCGATGCGGTGATGGCGGCGCTGGCAGCGCCCGATGCGTTGCGCGACACGCTGATGCGCGAGCGCGACATTGCGCGACCGCTGGACCGCACGCTGGATCTGCTGGCCGCCGCGGCGAAAAACAGCCAGGAAGCCGCAACCTTGCGCGCGATGGCCGATGGCGAGGATGTCGGCCCGGAAGCGCCGGATCTGCTGGATCTGCTTGCACATTTCCCCTCCGCACGCCCGCCGGTCGAAGACCTGATCGCATCGCTGCCGGCCCTGAAGCCGCGGCTCTACTCCATCGCGTCATCGCCGCTCGCCGCACCGGGCCGGGTGGAGTTGTGCGTGGGCGTGGTGCGCGACGACAGGCGCGGGCGCATGCGACAGGGCGTCGCTTCGAACCACCTGGCCTTCCGTGCGGAGGCCGTGGCCACCTACGTGCAGACCAGCCATTTCCGCCTGCCGCCGCGCGCGGAAACACCGGTGATCATGGTCGGACCTGGCACGGGCATCGCGCCGTTCCGTGCCTTCCTGCAACACCGCGCCGCGTTGGCGCAGACATCGCCGGCATGGCTCTTCTTCGGTGACCGGCGCAGCGCGACCGACTTCCTCTACCGCGAGGAGATCGAGGCGCATCTGGCCACGGGCACACTCTCGCGCCTGTCGCTCGCATGGTCGCGCGATGGCCGCGCGAAGGATTATGTGCAGCATCGCATGCTGGAAGCCGCACCCGATCTGTGGCGCTGGTTGCAGGATGGCGCGCATGTCTATGTCTGCGGCGATGCCTCGCGCATGGCCAAGGATGTGGACGCGGCACTGCGCCAGGTGGCGCAGCAGCAGGGTTCCATGTCGGCCGATGCGGCGCGCGACTGGATCGTGGCGCTGGCGCGGCAAGGCCGGTATCAGCGCGATGTCTACTAGGACCACTTGCCCCTATTGCGGTGTGGGCTGCGGCGTCTTGGCGCGCCCCGACGCACCGGTGCAGGGCGACCCGGACCACCCCGCCAATCACGGCCGCCTGTGCAGCAAGGGCACCGCGCTGGCGGAGACCTTCGCGCTCCCGAACCGGCTGCTGCATCCGGAGGTGGATGGCAGGCGCGCCAGTTGGGATGCGGCGCTGGACGCGCTGGCCGATGGCTTTCGGCGATACGCGCCGGAGGAGGTGGCGCTTTATGTCTCCGGCCAGTTGCTGACCGAGGACTACTACGCCGCGAACAAGCTCGCGAAGGGCTTTCTGGGCACCGCCAATATCGACAGCAATTCGCGGCTTTGCATGGCCAGCGCCGTGGCCGGTCATCGCCGTGCCTTCGGCGAGGATATCGTGCCTGCGACCTATGCCGATATCGAGGCGGCCGAACTGGTCGTGCTCGTCGGCAGCAACCTGGCCTGGTGCCACCCGGTGCTGTTCCAGCGCTTGCAGGCGGCGCGCGCGGGCAAGCGCATCGTGGTGATCGACCCCCGCCGCACCGCGACCTGCGAAGGTGCTGACCTGCATCTGCCCATCGCACCGGGCGGCGATGTCGCGCTGTTCAACGCATTGTTGCGGCACTTGCACGCAGAGGGTTTCCGCAGCGATGCGCCCGGGCTGGATGCCGCACTCACCGCGGCCGGCGGCGAGACAGGCCTGCCGCCCGAGGACATCGCGCGGTTCTTCGCATGGTTCGCCGCCACACCGCGCACGCTGACCATCTTCAGCCAGGGCGCCAACCAATCCAGCGCCGGCAGCGACAAGGCCAATGCCATCATCAACGCGCATCTGCTGCATGGCTCGATCGGGCGCGAGGGCGGCGGCGCGTTTTCCATCACCGGCCAGCCCAATGCCATGGGTGGGCGCGAGACCGGTTCGCTGGCCAATATGCTGGCCGGTCACCTGGAATGGGACCGGCCCGGCGAGGCTGATGCGCTGCGCGATTTCTGGTGCGCGCCGCGCCTGGCGCCGGGGCCTGGCCTGAAGGCCGTGGACCTGTTCCGCGCCGCCGGCGCTGGGCGCATCGGCGCGCTGTGGGTGATGGCGACGAACCCCGCGGTCTCGATGCCCGCCAGCGATGATGTGCGCGCCGCACTGGCGCGCGTGCCGATGCTGGCGGTATCCGATTGCGTCACCGATTCCGATACGCTGCGCATGGCGCGCATCCGCCTGCCGGCGCTGGGCTGGGGCGAGAAGGACGGCACCGTCACCAACAGCGAACGCGTCATCAGCCGCCAGCGCGCTTTCCTGCCGGCGCCTGGGGAGGCGCGCGCGGATTGGTGGATCGTGTCGCAGCTCGCCGCGCGCCTCGGTTGGGCGGAGCATTTCGCGTGGGCGGGACCGGCTGCGATTTTTCGCGAGCATGCAGCGGTCACCGGACTGGCGCGGCCATCCACGCGCGTGTTCGACATCTCCGGCCTCGCCGACATGACAGATGCCGAATACGACGCGATGCCACCCACGCGCTGGCCCATCGCACGGCGTGGCGAGCAGGGCGGGCGCATCACGCCGCCCCTCATGCGCTTCGTGCCCACACCCTATCGCCCGCCCGCGCATGCGCTCGACGCCGCGCACCCCATCGCGCTGAACACCGGCCGCCTGCGCGACCAGTGGCACACCATGACGCGCACCGGCCTGGTGCCACGGCTGATGGCACATCGGCCGGAGCCGGAACTCTCGATGCACCCCGATGACGCGCCGGCGCCCGATGGCGCGCTGGTACGGCTGGCCAGCCGCGATGGCGCCGCGGTGCTGCGCCTGCGACACGATGCCGCGCAGCGCCGAGGTGACGCCTTCGCGCCGATGCATTGGACCGACGCCTACGCGCCCGCCGCGCGCATCAACGCGGCAGTGAATGCGGCGCATGATCCGGTTTCGGGCCAGCCAGAACTCAAGCACACGCCGGTCGCGGTCACGGCTTTCAACGCCGGTTGGCACGGCTTCGTGCTGGCGCGGCGCAAGCTGGGGGTGGCCGCGTCCTGGCAGGCGCGCGTGCCGCTGGCCGGCGGGGTGTGGCGCCATGAACTGGCGGGCGATGACGCGGTCGCGGCGCGCTTCGCGGCGCTTCGCGACACCTGCCATGAACCAGGCGCCACCTGGATCGTGCTGGAGGATGCCGGCACCGGCCTGCACCGGGCCGTAGCGCTGCGCGATGGCCGGCTGCTGGCCGCGATCTTCCTGGGGCCCGACCACGAATTACCGCCGCGCGAATGGCTCGCGGGGCTTTTCGCGCTGGATGTCATCGGCAGCGCCAATCGCCATGCGCTGCTGGCCGGCAGGCCGGCCGATGGGCCGCCGGCATCGCCCACCATCTGCGTCTGCCACGGCATCTCACGTGCGGCGATCGAGGCCGCGGCGGCCTGCGGCCAGAGCACCGCCGCCGGCACCGGCTGCGGTTCCTGCAAGCCGGAACTGGCCGCCATCCTGGCGCTGATGCCCGCATGAACTACCCGGCCTTCCTCAAGCTCGATGGCCGCACTGTGCTGCTGATCGGCGAGGGTGAGACCATCGAGCGCAAGGCGGAACCGCTGCTGCGGGCGGGCGCCATGCTTCGCCGTGCGCCGCATTTCTCGCCCGCGCTGCTGGATGGCTGCGCACTCGCGATCGGCGCCGATGCGCCAGATACCGATCTCTTCGCGCTCTCCGAGACGGCGCAGGCGCGCGGCATCCCGGTCAACATCGTGGATCGCCCGGCGCTGTGCAGCTTCATCATGCCGGCGGTGATCGAGCGCGATGACATCACGGTCGCCGTCTCCACCGGCGGTGCCGCGCCGGTCCTGGCGCGCATGCTGCGCCAGAAGATCGAGGCGGTGCTGCCGCCGCTGATCGGGCGCGTCGCAGCACTCGGCGCGCGCTTCCAATCGGCGGTGCGCGCGCGCCTGCCGGCGCTGCCCGCACGCCGCGCCTTCCTGGAGCGCGCCTTCACCGGCGCCCCCGCCGAACTCGCGCTCGCCGGCCGCCAGTCCGAGGCCGAGGTCGCCTTCGCCGCCATGCTGGATGCGCCCGCCGCGCCCGCCGGCATGGTCTTCCTGGTCGGCGGCGGCCCGGGGGCGGCGGACCTGCTGACGCTGCGCGCGCTGCGCCTGCTGGGCGAGGCCGATGTCATCGTGCATGACCGACTGGTCGGCGATGATGTGCTGGCCATGGCACGGCGCGATGCCGAGCGCATCTTCGTGGGCAAGTCGCGCGCCAACCATTGCCTGCCACAGGGCGAAATCAACGCGCTGCTGGTGCGCCTGGCGCGCGAGGGCAAGCGCGTGGTCCGTCTGAAGGGCGGCGACCCGTTCGTGTTCGGCCGTGGCGGCGAGGAAGCCCGCGCCTGCGCCGAAGCCGGCATCGCCTTCGAAGTCGTGCCGGGTGTCACGGCCGCATTGGCTTGCGCCGCGCAAGCCGCGCTGCCGCTGACGCATCGCGGAGTGGCGCGCATGCTGACGCTGGTCACCGGCCACACGCGCGACGGCCGGCTGGATCTGGATTTCGCCGCACTGGCGCGGCCCGGCCAGACGCTAGCGGTCTATATGGGTGTGGCCACCTTATCAGCGCTGTTCGATGGGCTGACCGCCGCGGGCCTGCCCGCCAGCACGCCCGCGATGATGGTCGAGAATGGCGGCACGCCCCGGCAACGCGAATTGCGCGGCGCGCTCTCCGCCGTGGTCGCCAAGGCGCCGGACTGGGTGCAGGGCGGCCCGGCATTGCTGCTGGTGGGGGAGGCGGTGGGTGAGGCCATCCAACGCGCGCCGCGCGAGACGGCGGCGGCCTGATTCACCCGGGGCTGAGGCCCTGCACCAGCGGCCGCCAGCGCGTCACCTCACGCGCGATCAGCGCCGCGAAGGCATCCGCGCCGGGTGCCAGCGGCACCGAGCCCTGCGCCTCCAGCCGCGCACGCAAGGCAGACGATGCCACGGCCGCGCCAAAGCCCTGCGCCAGCCGCGCCAGCACCGCCGGCGGCGTGCCGCGCGGCGCGACCACGCCGGAGGTCGAGCCATTCTCCAGCCCCGCGAAGCCCGCCTGTTCGGCGGTCGGTACATCGGGCAGCAGCGCAAGCCGTTCGGCGCCCGCCACGCAGATCGCGCGCAGGCTGCCGGCACGGATATGTTCGGAGACGACGGGCGTGGCCTCGGCCGTCATATCCACCTGGCCCGCGATGACCGCCTGCACGCTGGCGGCACCGGAGCGGAAATGCACCGCCAGCAGCGATGCATCGGCAATGCGCTGCAAGGCCAGCATGGTCAGATGCGGTGATGAGCCGGCGCCGGCGGTGCCGAAGCTCACTGCCTCCGCCCGCGCGCGCATCGCAGCGCGGGGTTCGGCCAGGCCCGGCCGCGTGACCAGCACATGCGGCGTGCTGGCGGCCCCGGTGACCAGCGCGAAATCCGCCGCGGGGTCGAAGGGCATGCGCGGATAGATCACCGGGTTCACCGCGAACATCGCCAGGCTCGCCATCAGCAAGGTCTGGCCATCGGGAGCGGCGCGGGCAACCGCTTCGCCCGCGATATTGCCATTGGCGCCGGGGCGGTTCTCGGCCACCACCGGCACGCCCATCACTTGCGCGGCGGCCTCGGCCACGATGCGGGCGACGATGTCGGTGATGCCGCCAGGGCCGAAGGGGATGATCAGGCGGATAGGCCGCGCCTCCTGCGCCAAGGCGGGCGTAGCGAGGATGGCGGGCAGCAGGCGGCGTGTGATGAGCATGGCAGCAGCCTGCCGCGCGGCGGGCCTGCGCGCCAGCCGGAATCACGCTATGATGCCCTCGTGGAAATCGGTTTCTATCACCTGACGCGCAGCACGCTGGAACAGGCGCTGCCCAAGCTGCTGGGCCGCGTGCTGGCTCTGCCCGGCCGTGCCGTCGTGCTGTGCGGCAACCCCGAGCGCGTCGCCGCGCTCGACACCTCGCTGTGGCTTTCGACCGACCCGGATTGGCTGCCGCATGGCACGCCCGCCACCGGCCAGGCAGAGCTGCAACCCATCTGGCTGACCGCACAGGATGGCCCGCCGCCCAATGGCGCGCGGCACATCTTCCTGGTCGATGGCGCGGCCTCCGCGCATCTGGCGGAGTACGACCGCGGCTTCGACCTGTTCGACGGCAATGACGATGCCGCCACCGCCGCCGCCCGCGCCCGCTGGAAGGCCGCAAAGGAAGCCGGCCACGTGCTGACCTATTGGCAGCAAGGCGCGAAGGGCTGGGAGCGCAAGTGATCCGGCGCATCCTGCTGGGCGTGGTGCTGCTGGGCCTGGGCGGCTGGTGCGCCGGCGCGGTGGCACTGGCGTGGTCGCTGCCGGCGGGCTGGAAGCTGCGCGAATGGCCGATCAGTTTTCCCGGCTACACCGTGGTGGCGCCACAGGGTGCGGCGCTGCGCTGGTCGCCGCTGGATTGGCGGCTGCTGCGCGTGGCCGGCCAGGGGCTGGAGATGCCGGGCCATCCCTGGGGGCGGCTCGCCGCGCTGGATGCGGAGCTTGTGCTGCACGGCCCGCTGGCGCTGGGTGGCGGCCTGCCCGGCATGCTGGCCGCCTGGCGCGATGATGGAGGCCATCTGGAGCTGCGCGGCTTTTCCCTGCTCTGGGGCCCGTTGCGCGCGACCGGCGCGGGTGAACTGCGCCTGTCCATCGAGGGCAGTCTGCAGGGCGGCTTTCGTGGCCGGATGGAGGGTATCACCGAATCCGCGGAGGCCCTGGCCGCCGCCGGCCTGATCACACCGGCCGAGGCCCGCCAGGCCGGGCTGTTCCAGGACCCCGCCCGCGGCATCGCGATGGGCCTGCGGGACGGGTTTCTGGTGCTGGGCACATTGCCGATCCTGCCTGTGCGTTGAGCCGGGCCGGCCGGTGGTTTCCGCCCTTGGCTGGTGGCGAAACGGCCGGTGCGCCCGGCATCCTGCGCGGGCGGCGGCTTTCGGGGGCGAAAAAGCCCTCGCCATCCTGCGCCGCCGGCACTCCCAAACGCGCTCCAGCCCCCTTGTCACGCGCCTCGCAGCGGACTAACCCCGCCAGCGTTGTCCGGCGCCGCCTGGGCGGTTCCCCCGCTCGCGCGCCCCGGCCCCGGTTTCCACAGTAAGGCCGCCAGCCGGCGCCCGCAGGAGAGAACGAGAGATGAGCGAAGTCGCCGAAAAGGTGAAGAAGATCGTGGTCGAGCACCTCGGCGTCGAGGAATCCAAGGTGGTCGAAGGCGCATCCTTCATCGACGATCTGGGCGCGGACAGCCTGGACACGGTCGAGCTGGTGATGGCCTTCGAAGAAGCCTTCGGCGTGGAAATCCCTGACGATGCGGCCGAGAAGATCGCCACCGTCAAGGACGCGATCGACTTCATCGAGAAGAACAAGGCCTGAGCCTCTAGGGCGGGAGCGGCTGCGGTGTTCGCACAGGGTCTGTCGGCGCGGCGCGTCGTCGTCACCGGCATGGGTATCGTCAGCCCGTTGGGGCTCGGCGCGGACCATGTGTGGAAGCGGCTGGTCGCGGGTGAGAGCGGCATCTCCGCCATCCAATCCTTCGACGTGAAGGACCTGCCCGCGCGAATCGCGGGCCAGGTGCCGCAGGGCGTGAAGGCGGATGGCAAGCTGGACCTTTCGGAATGGATTCCGATCAAGGACCAGAAGAAGATGGACCGCTTCATCCAGCTCGCGGTCGTGGCCGCGATGCAGGCGGTCGAGGATAGCGGCTGGCTGCCGCAGGATGACGAAGGCCAGGAACGCACCGGTGTGATGATCGGCAGCGGCATCGGTGGGCTCGAGACCATCCAGGAAGCGGCGCATCTGGTGGCCTCCGGGCGCACACGCCGGCTCTCGCCGTTCTTTATTCCGTCGGCGCTGATCAATCTGGCCTCAGGGCATGTCTCGATTCGCTATGGCTTCAAGGGGCCGAACCATTCGGCGGTCACGGCCTGCGCCACCGGCGTGCACGCCATCGGCGACGCGGCGCGGCTGATCGCGATGGGCGATGCGGATGTGATGGTCGCAGGCGGTGCGGAAGCGGCCATTTGCGAGCTGGGCATCGGCGGCTTCTGCGCGGCGCGCGCGCTGTCCACCGGCTATAATGACACGCCAGCCTCGGCCTCACGCCCCTGGGACAAGGGCCGCGATGGCTTCGTCATGGGCGAGGGCGCCGGCGTGCTGGTGCTGGAAGAGTACGACCATGCCCGGGCGCGCGGCGCGCGGATCTATGCCGAGGTCACGGGCTACGGCATGTCGGGCGACGCCTATCATATCACGGCACCCTCCGAGACCGGCGATGGCGCCTTCCGCTCCATGCGCGCCGCGCTGCGCGATGCGGGTGTGACGCCGGAGCAGGTGCAATACGTCAACGCGCATGGCACCAGCACGCCGATGGGCGATGACCTGGAACTGGGCGCGGTGGAGCGGCTGTGGGGCGATGCGGGCCGCGGCCTGGCCATGTCCTCGACCAAATCCGCGGTCGGCCATCTGCTGGGCGCGGCCGGCGCGGTGGAGGCGATCTTCTCCATCCAGGCGATCCGCACCAACACCGCGCCGCCGACGCTGAACCTGGAAGAACCCTCGCGCGAGAGCGTGATCGACCGGGTGGCCAAGGTGGCGCAGGAACGCAAGATCGACGTGGCGCTGTCGAATAGTTTCGGCTTTGGCGGCACCAACGCATCGGTCGTCTTCGCGCGCACGCCCTGAACGGGTGCTTCCGGAACGCACGATCCGCCCTCCATCCAAGCGCCCGAATGGGCGCCGCCGGCAGTCCGGCGGAGCCTGCCCGGCGTCTGAGGGCAGGCAAGCGCATGCCATCGCTCGCCGCAGGCGAGGGTTGGCATGAACTACCGCCACGCCTTCCACGCCGGAAATTTCGCCGACTGCGTGAAGCACGCGCTGCTTCACTGGCTGTTGGTGGCGCTGGCCCGCAAACCGGCCGGCTTCGCGGTGCTGGATACCCATGCGGGCATTGGCGAATACGACCTTTCGGCAGCTGAAGCCCAGCGCACCGGCGAGTGGCGCGGCGGCATTGGCCGGCTGGCCGATGCGGGCGGGGCGCTGACGCCCTTCCTGGACCTCGTGCGCGCCCTGGGCGCCCCGGCGCGCTACCCCGGCAGCCCGGCCATCACGCGGGCGCTGTTGCGCCCACAAGACCGCCTGGTGCTGAACGAATTGCACCCCGAGGACCACGCAGTCTTGAAGCGCGCCTTCCGCGGCATCGCCGTCCACAAGCGCGACGCCCATGAAGCCGCGCGCGCCCTGACGCCCTTTGCCGAAAAACGCGGCCTGGTTCTGCTGGACCCGCCTTTCGAACAGCCCGACGAATATGATCGCCTGGCCGCGACGCTCGCGGCGGTCTGGGCGCGCGCGCGTGGCCATGTGCAGGCGGCGTGGTATCCCATCAAGCACATGGCACCGGTGCACGCATTCCATCACGCGATCCGCACGGCTGGCATCCGCGATGTCGTGGCGGCCGAGTTCTGGCTGCGCGAACCGCTGGATGCGGCGCGGCTGAACGGTTGCGGCCTGCTGGTGGTCAACCCGCCCTTCGGCTTCGAGCAGGATGGCGAGGCCATCCTGGCGGCGCTTCACACAGCCTTGGCGGATGGTCCGGGCAGCGGCTGGCGCATGGCGCGCATCACCGATGAGTGACGTCGCAGTCTGGGGCGCCGGCGCCTGGGGCCAGGCCCTGGCCATGCAGGCGCATGCGGCCGGCGCGCGCGTGACCTTGTGGGCGCGCAGCGGCCTGGTGCCGCGCCTGCCGGTGGCGCTGCCCGATATCACCGTGACGCGCGACATCTCTGAAGCGCGCGGCGCGCTGACCATCATCGCCGTGCCGGTGCAGCATTTGCGCGCGGTGTGTGGTGCGTTGGCCCCGCGCCCCGCCCTGCTGGCCTGCAAGGGGGTGGAGGCCGCGACCGCCCGCTTCCCCACGGAAGTCCTGACCTGGCCGTCGCTTGGCGTGATCTCGGGGCCGAATTTCGCCGCCGAGATCGCGCGCGGATTACCCGCGGCCGGCGTCGTCGCCAGCCTGGATGACACTCTGCGGGAGGGCGCGATCGCCGCACTCGGCACGGCGCATTTCCGGCTCTATGCCAGCACCGATGTGCTGGGCGTCCAGGCCGGCGGGGCGGCCAAGAATGTGCTGGCCATCGCCGCGGGCGCGGCCACTGGCGCGGGCCTGGGCGAGAATGCGCGCGCCGCGCTGATCACGCGCGGGCTGGCGGAACTCACGCGGCTGGTGCTCGCCCTGGGTGGCCGGGCGGAGACCGCGGCAGGCCTGTCCGGCCTGGGTGACCTGCTGCTGACCGCCTCCTCGGCCACCAGCCGCAACACCGCGCTGGGCATCCGCCTGGGCCAGGGGATGACGCTGGAAGCGGCATTGGCCGCCAGCCAGGGCGTGGCCGAGGGCGTCGCCACCGCCCCCGCCTTGCTGGCCCGCGCCGGCGGCACCGAGATGCCCATCTGCGCCGCCACCGCCGCCATGCTGTCCGGCCGCGCCACGGTGCACGAGGCGATGGCCGCCCTTCTCGCAAGGCCCTTCCGCGCGGAGTGAATGTTATTGTATAACGTTCGCATGCTCCGCCGCGCCCTGCTCTTCACACCCGCTTTGGCCTTCGCACAGGCACCGCCTGTCGTCGTCGCCTCCTTCTCCATCCTGGGAGACCTGGCGCAGCAGGTGCTGGGGCCGGCGGCCACGCTGAATGTCATGGCCGGGCCGGATGTCGATGCGCATCATTTCCAGGCGCGGCCTTCGCATATCGCCATGCTGCGCGGGGCGGCGATGGCGATCCGCAATGGCTGGGGCTTCGATGGCTGGTTCAACCGCGCCGCCCAGGCCGCGAATTTCTCGGGCGTGATGGTGACCGCGACCGAGGGGCTGACCGCACGCCCCGCCCCGCGCGGCCCGGGCACGCATAGCCATGGCCCGAACGACCCGCATGCCTGGCAGGATGTCGCCGCCGCGCGGCATTATCTGCGGCAGATCGCCGCCGGCGCCGCAAGGCTGAACCTGCCCGGCGCCGCGGAGCGCGCTGCCACCGCCGATGCACGCCTGGCTGCGCTGGATGCCTGGGTGCGCGAGCAGATCGCCACCGTGCCCGAGGCCCGCCGCGTGGTGCTGACCAGCCATGACGCCTTCGGCTATTTCGGCGCCGCTTATGGCGTGCGGTTCTTGGCACCGCAGAGTGTCTCGACCCAGGCGGAACCCAGCGCACAGGCGGTGGCCGCGCTGATCCGCCAGGTGCGCGCGCAGAACATCACCGCGGTATTCATCGAGAACATGACCAACCCCGCCACGCTGAACCGCCTGGCGCAGGAAGCAGGCGTTGCGGTGCGCGGGCGGCTCTATGCGGATGCGCTCTCCGCGCCCGGTGGGCCGGCGCCGGATTACGAGGCGATGATGCGCCACAATGTCTCGCTGATGGTCGCGGCGATGCGCGGATGACACGCGCCTGACCGCCACTTGCCGGGGGCGGTGAAGCTGCGAAGCTGGCTGCGTGGATCAAGCCGTGTTCCGACATCAGCGCGCCGATGGTGGCGTGCAGGCGCGCTTCGAGCATCGTGGCGGGCGGGCGCGCGTGGCCGCGCTGCGCCAGGCCGCGCCGCTGCGCCTGCTGCTGCCCGAGCCCGAGCCGGATGAATGGACCACCGCCGCCTTTCTCAACACCGGCGGCGGCCTGGCGGGCGGTGACCGGATCACGGTGGCGCTGTCATTGGGCGAAGCCGCTGCGCTGACCGTGGCCACTGCGGCGGCGGAGAAGGTCTATCGCTCGATGGGCGATGCGACGCGCATCGGGGCATCACTGTCGCTGGCGCCGGGGGCGGCGCTGGCCTGGCTGCCGCAGGAGACCATCCTGTTCGATGGCGCGTCGCTGGATCGCGGGTTGGAGATCTCGATGGCCGCGGATGCGCGGTTGCTGGCGTCGGAGACACTGGTCTTCGGCCGCGCCGCGCATGGCGAGGCGGTGACGCGGCTGCGCCTGCGCGAGCGCTGGACACTGCGCGTGGATGGCCGGCTGCTCTGGGCCGATGCGCTGCGCCTGGATGATGCGACGGCGCTGGGCGAACCGCTGGGCTTCGGTGGCGCGGAATGCCTCGCCACGCTGCTCTGCGTGGCGCCGCAGATGCCGGCCTTGCTGCCGGCGGTGCGCGATATGCTGCCGACAGCCTTGCGCGCCGGCGCCACGCTGCCGGCGCCGCAGTTGTTGTTGATCCGCATGTTGGGAGATGCCGCTGCGGTACGCGCGGGCGTCGTGGCGCTGGTGCCGTTCCTGCGGGCCACGCTGTTCGCCCAGCCCGCGCGCCTGCCACGACTCTGGACGAACTGATGCGGCCTGGTTCAGGATGACCCGATGCTTCTGACACCGCGCGAGAAGGACAAGCTGCTGGTCGCGATGGCGGCGCAAGTGGCGCGCCGGCGCATGGAGCGCGGCGTGAAGCTGAACCACCCTGAAGCGGTCGCCTTCATCACCGATTTCGTGGTGGAGGGCGCGCGCGATGGCCGCAGCGTGGCGGAGTTGATGCGCGCGGGCGGCGAAGTGCTGACACGCGCGCAGGTGATGGAGGGCGTCGCCGAGATGATCCACGAGATCCAGGTCGAGGCGACTTTCCCCGACGGCACCAAGCTCGTCACCGTGCATGAGCCGATCCGGTGATCCCGGGCGAGGTGTTTCCCGCGGCTGGCGAGATCGAGCTGAACGCGGGGCGTGAAGCGGTGGAGCTGGATGTCGCCAATACCGGCGACCGGCCGATTCAGGTGGGCAGCCACTACCACTTCGCCGAGACCAATCCGGCGTTGCGCTTTGATCGCGCGGCGGCACGCGGGCACAGGCTGGATATCGCGGCGGGCACGGCGACGCGCTTCGAACCAGGGCAGACGCGGCGCGTGCGGCTGGTGCGTTATGCTGGTGATGGCATCGTGCACGGTTTCCGTGGCGAGACAGAGGGGCGGATATGATGCGCGGCCTGCCCATCGCCTTCAGGCTTCGCCCTCAGTCGGCAGGACGCGTGATGCTGCGCGGCCTGCCCATCGCCTTCAGGCTTCGCCCTCAGTCGGCAGGGCGCGTGATGCTGCGCGGCCTGCTGATCGCCTTCAGGCTTCGCCCTCAGTCGGCAGGGCGCGTGTGATGCCCACCCGCATCTCCCGCCACGCCTATGCCGGCATGTATGGACCCACCACCGGCGATCGTGTCCGCCTGGCGGACACCGACCTCATCATCGAGGTCGAGCACGACTTCACCATCTACGGCGAGGAAGTGAAATTCGGCGGCGGCAAGGTGATCCGCGACGGCATGGGCCAATCCCAGGTCACACGCGCGAATGGCGCGATGGACACCGTCATCACCAACGCGCTGGTGCTGGACCACACCGGCATCTTCAAGGCCGATATCGGCCTGCGCGACGGCCGCATCGCGGCCATCGGCAAGGCCGGCAATCCGGACACGCAACCGGGTGTCACCATCATCATCGGCCCGGGCACCGAGATCATCGCGGGCGAGGGGAAAATCCTGACCGCGGGCGGCATCGATCCGCATATCCACTTCATCTGCCCGCAGCAGATCGAGGAGGCACTGGTCTCGGGCATCACCACCATGTTCGGCGGCGGCACCGGGCCAGCGCATGGCACGCTCGCCACCACCTCCACGCCTGGTGAATTCCACCTCTCGCGCATGCTCATGGCGGCCGAAAGCTTCCCGATGAATCTGGGCTTTCTCGGCAAGGGCAACGCGGCACTTCCCGGCGCGCTGGAAGAGCAGATCATCGCTGGCGCCTGCGGCATGAAGCTGCACGAGGATTGGGGCACCACGCCCAAGGCCATCGACACCTGCCTGCGCGTGGCGGACCAATACGATGTGCAGGTCGCGATCCACAGCGACACGCTGAACGAAAGCGGCTTCGTCGAGGACACGATCCGCGCGATCGGCGGCCGCACCATCCAGGCCTTTCATACGGAGGGCGCGGGCGGTGGCCATGCGCCCGATATCCTGCGCGTGGTGGGGCTGCCGAATGTGCTGCCCTCCAGCACCAATCCCACCATGCCCTACACGGTGAACACGGCCGATGAGCATCTGGACATGCTCATGGTCTGCCATCACCTGGACCCGCGAATCCCCGAGGACATCGCCTTCGCCGAAAGCCGCATCCGCAAGGAGACCATCGCGGCCGAGGACATCCTGCACGACATGGGCGCCATCAGCATGATGTCCTCCGACAGCCAGGCGATGGGACGCGTGGGCGAAGTGATCATCCGCACCTGGCAGACCGCGCATAAGATGAAGCTGCAGCGCGGGCGGCTGCCGGAAGAACGCGGCGACAACGACAATCTGCGCGCGCGGCGCTACATCGCGAAATACACCATCAACCCGGCCATCGCGCAGGGTATCTCCGCACATGTCGTCAGCCTCGCAGTCGGCAAGCTCGCGGATCTGGTGCTGTGGAGTCCGGCCTTCTTCGGCGTGAAGCCCGAGATGGTGCTGAAATGCGGCACCATCGCCATGGCACCGATGGGCGACCCCAACGCCTCCATCCCCACCCCGCA
>JAIXVH010000299.1 GCA_027483125.1 Acetobacteraceae bacterium
AGCGGCAGGCCCATCTGGGTCAGCTGCTGGACCAGGCTGCGGTTCTTGTCGATGTCGATCTTGACCAGGCGCACGCGGCCGCCGGCGGCGCGCACAACCTTCTCGAGCGTGGGTGTCAGTGTCTTGCAGGGGCCGCACCAGGTGGCCCAGAAATCCACCAGCACCGGCACTTCGCGCGATGCCTGGATCACGTCCTGCATGAAGGTCTTCTGGTCGCCATCCATGATCGGATCAGGCGAAGGGGCTTGCGACAACACGTTCATCATCTCGGTTCCAGGCAGGGCTGCTAGATGTGGCGGCAAGGGCGTTCTGGCAAGCTGGCCGCAGGATGATATCGAATTCGAAACCTTGAATTGATACCATTGGAATACTATTCTTGGTTGCAGCCATAGGCTGGGATGCAACGTGTGGGACGCGCCGCGCATATCATGACCGTGCTGGGGACGCGCCCGGAAGCCATCAAGATGCTGCCGGTTGCACAGGCCCTGCGCGGGGCGGGCTTCCGCCACAGCATGGTCTCCACCGGCCAGCAGCGGGAGCTGGTCGCGCAGGTCTTCGCGGGCTTCGGCACCTGGCCGGATATCGACCTCGCCTTGATGCGGGAACGCCAGACGCCCAACCAGATCCTGGCCGCCATCCTGACTGCGCTGCCGCCGCTGCTGTCAGCCGACCGGCCGGACATGCTGCTGGTGCATGGCGATACCTCGACCGCGCTGGCTGCCACGCTGGCCGCACATCACGCGGGTATTCCGGTGGGCCATGTCGAGGCCGGGTTGCGCAGCCATGATTTGTCGCAACCGAGCCCGGAGGAGATGAACCGCGTCGCCATCGATGCCATCGCCGCCTGGCGTTTCGCGCCGAGCGAGCAGGCGGCGGCCAATCTGGCGCGCGAATATGGCGCGGGGCGCGTGCTGGTCGCGGGCAATACCGGCATCGATGCGCTGCTGGCCATGGCGGCGCGTATCCCGCCCGAAGCCCCGCCCACGCGCCGACGCATCCTGGTGACCGTGCACCGGCGCGAAAGCCTGGGCGCGCCGATGCAGGCCATCGCCGAGGGGCTGAGCCGCATTGCCGCCCGCGGCGACGTGGAATTGCTGCTGCCGCTGCACCCCAACCCCGCGGTGCGCGCCGCCCTCTCGGGGCTTGCCGGCGCGCGCGTGACCGAACCGCTCTCCTATCCCGAGATGGTGCGCGCCATGCTCTCGGCCCACCATGTCATCACCGATTCCGGCGGCTTGCAGGAGGAAGCGCCGGCGCTGGGCAAGCCTGTCCTGGTGCTGCGCAACGTCACCGAACGGCCCGAGGCGGTGGCCACCGGCGTGGTGCGCGTGATCGGCCAGGAGCCCGCGCGCATCGCCGCCGAGTCCGCGCTGCTGCTGGATGACGCGGCGGAATACGCCGCCCGCGCCCGGCCGGTCTTTCCCTATGGCGATGGCCGCGCCGCGCTGCGCATCGCAGCCGCCCTGCGCGCGGCCCTGGCATGAGCCGCGTCTGCGTGGTGGGCCTGGGCTATGTCGGGCTGCCCTCGGCAGCCCTGCTGGCCGCGCGCGGGCATGAGGTGCTGGGCTGCGACATCAACGCCGATGTGGTCGCCGCCGTGCAGGCAGGCCGCGCGCATGTGGTCGAACCCGATCTCGACATGCTGCTGGAGGCCGCGGTCGCCACCGGCCGGCTGCGCGCCGCCACCGCCCCCGCGCCGGCAGATTACCTGGTGCTGGCCGTGCCCACCCCCATCACGCCCGAGCATCAGCCCGACCTCTCCATGCTGGAGGCCGCGGCCGAGAGCATCGCACCCATGCTGCGCCCGGCCTGCTGCGTCATCATCGAGAGCACCATCCCCGTCGGCACCACAGAAGCCCTTGCAGCCCGGCTGGCCGCGCTGCGGCCTGATCTGCGCTTCCCCATGCGCGGCGGGCCGATCGGCGATGTGATGATCGCCCATTGCCCCGAACGCGTGCTGCCCGGCCGCACGGTGCAGGAACTGGTCAGCAATGCGCGGGTGATCGGCGGCATCACGCAAGGCTGCGCGGAGGTGGCAGCCGCCCTCTATGCCAGCTTCGCCACCGGACCACGCCATTTGACCGATTGCCGCACGGCGGAATTCGTGAAGCTCGCCGAGAATGCCTATCGCGATGTGAACATCGCCTTCGCCAATGAACTGGCCAATCTCGGCGCGCGGACGGGCGTGGACCCCTGGGCCGCGATCAGGCTGGCCAACCACCATCCGCGCGTGTCGATCCTGCGCCCGGGGCCTGGCGTGGGCGGGCATTGCATCGCCGTCGACCCCTGGTTCCTGGCGGCCGCTGCGCCTGATGCAGCGCCGCTGATCCGCGCGGCGCGCGGGGTGAATGATGGGCGGCCTGCGACCATCGCGGCCGAGATCGCACAGCGTGCCGAGGGCCGGCCGGTGGCGCTGCTGGGCCTGTCCTACAAGCCCGATATCGATGATCTGCGCGAAAGCCCGGCGCTGGCGGTGGCGCGCATCCTGGCCGGGCAGGGCATGGCCCTGCTGGTGGTGGAGCCGCATCTGCGCGCGCTGCCCGCTGGGCTGGCGGGTGCCGCGCTGGTGGATGCCGGTGCGGCTCTCACCCGCGCGCACTGCATCGGCCTGCTGGTCGCGCACAGCGCCTTTGCGCCGCTGCGCCCCGCCCTCGCCGGGCGTTGCGTGGTGGATGCGGCAGGGCTGCTCGCTGTGTGACTGGCCAACGCGGCCGCAACTGGTAGCCTGCCCGCCAGACAACCGGACAGGCCGCCATGACCCCGCCCCGCAACAGCAATGCCGCCCGTGACATCGCGCACGCCCTGCACCCCTACACCGATGCCCGCGCGCATGAGGCCAATGGCCCCATGGTCATCACCCGCGGCGAGGGTTGCCGCGTGTGGGACGACCAGGGGCGCAGCTATATCGACACGGTGGCGGGGCTGTGGTGCGCGGCACTCGGCTTTTCCAATGAACGCCTGGTGGCGGCCGCCACGGCGCAGATGCAGAAGCTGCCCTTCTACCATGCCTTCACCAGCAAATCGCATGAGCCGCTGATCGACCTGTCGGAGATGCTGATCGACCGTGCGCCGGTTCCCATGTCCAAGGTGTTCTTCGGCAATTCGGGGTCGGAGGCGAATGACACCGCGCTGAAGATGATCTGGTACTTCAACAACGCCATCGGGCGGCCTTTGAAGAAGAAGGTGATCTCGCGCATCAAGGGCTATCACGGGGTGACGGTGGCATCGGCCAGCCTGACCGGCCTGCCCAACAACCACCGCCTGTTCGACCTGCCCATCCAGGGCATCCTGCACACCATGACCCCGCATTTCTATCGCGAGGGCCTGCCGGGCGAATCCGAGGAAGACTTCGCCACGCGCTGCGCCGCCGAGCTGGAGGCGATGATCCTGCGCGAAGGCCCCGAGACGGTGGCCGCCTTCTTCGCCGAGCCCATCATGGGTGCGGGCGGCGTGATCGTGCCGCCGGCCGGCTATTTCCAGAAGATCCAGGCGGTGCTGCGCAAATACGATGTGCTGCTGGTGGCCGATGAGGTGATCTGCGGCTTCTTCCGCACCGGGAAATACTGGGGCTGCCAGTCGCTCGGCATCGAGCCGGACATCCTGGTCTGCGCCAAGGCGCTCTCCTCCTCCTACCTGCCGATCTCGGCGGTGATGGTGAATGACCGGGTCTATCAGGGGCTGGCTGATGGCAGTGCCTCGATCGGCACCTTCGGGCATGGCTTCACCTATTCGGGGCATCCGGTGGCCGCCGCCGTCGCGATCGAGACGCTGAAGCTCTATGACGAGATGGACATGCAGTCCCATGTGGACCGCGTGGGCCCGCTGCTGCAGGCGGGCCTCAAGCGCCTGGGCCAGCACCCGCTGGTGGGGGAGGCGCGCGGCATGGGCATGATCGGCGCCATCGAACTGGTCGAGGACCGTGCCAGCAAGCGCGCCTTCGACCCCGCCCGCAAGATCGCCGCGCGCGCGGCCAAGCTCTGCGAGGCCGAGGGGCTGATCATGCGCATCCTGCCCGGTGATGGCATCGCGTTTTCGCCGCCGCTGGTGATCTCGGCCGAGGAGATCGCGCAGGTGATCGATGGCGTGGAGCGCGCGCTGGACAAGCTCGCGGTGGAATTGCGCCGCGAGGGCCTGGCTGTCGTCTGACCTTGCGCAATCCGCGCGCCGGGATCATCTGGCGCGCATGCTGCGCACCCACGGACGCTTTCCCTACCACCCCTGGACCGGCCGCCCGCGCTGGTCCTGGCCGAATGGCGCCAAGCTCGCCGTCTATCTGGGCGTGAACCTCGAGCACTTCGCCTTTGGCGAGGGGCTGGGCGCGGAACTGGCGCCAGGCGGCCCGCAACCTGACGTGCTGAACCACGCCTGGCGCGAATACGGCAACCGCGTCGGCGCCTGGCGCCTGTTGCAGATGCTCGATGCACTGGAGTTGCCGGCCACCGTGCTGCTGAACAGCACCATGTATGGCCACGCGCCCGAACTGGTCGCCGCCCACCGCGCCCGCGGCGATGAGATGGCAGGCCATGGGCGGACCAATTCCGAACGCCAATCCACCCTGGACGAAGCCACCGAGCGGGAACTGATCACCGAAGCCACCGCCGCGATGGTTCAGCATGAAGGCGTAGCCCCGCGCGGCTGGCTCTCCCCCTGGATCGCCGAAAGCCACGCCACGCCCGACCTCCTGGCCGAGGCCGGTTACGGCTACACGCTGAACTGGTGCATGGATGACATGCCCGTCTGGAAGCGCACCCGCGCGGGCCGCCTGCTCTCCATCCCCTACCCGCAGGAGGCCAATGACATCCCCGCCATCGTCGCGCGCAAGGATGGCGCGGCGCAATTCGCGGATATGCTGGTCGAGGATTTTTCCGAGAGGCTGGAGCAGGTGGCCGACGGCATCCCGCAGGTCATGGGCATCGCGCTGCACCCGTATATCGTAGGCCAGCCCTATCGGCTGCGGGCGCTGCGCGGCGCGCTGCAGGCCATCCTGGAACATCGCGACGCCATCTGGTTCACCACCGCCGGCGCCATCTTCGATCATTGCGTCTCGCTGCCCGAAGGGAGCATCCCGTCATGATCCGCGCCTTGTTTCTGGCCTTCGCCTTGGGCGGCTGCGCCCTGGTGGCACCCACCCAGCCTGGCGCCGATCTGCCGCGGCCGGTCGCGGCCGTTGATCTGCAACGCTACCTGGGTACCTGGCACGAGATCGCGCGCCTGCCCGCCCCCTTCCAGGACAGCGGCGGGCGGCGCTGCGCCGATGTGACCGCGACCTATTCCGAGCGGCCCGATGGGCGGATCAATGTGCTCAACCGCTGCCTGGATGCGCTGGATGGCTATCGCGATCGCAGCGCGACCGCCATCGCCACCCCCGTGCCGGGTTCGGGCAATGCGCGGCTGCGTGTGCAGTTCATCTGGCCGCTTTCGGGGGATTACTGGGTGATCGGGCTCGACCCCGAATACCGCTGGGCGCTGGTGGGCGTGCCCTCGCGGCGCTTGCTGTGGCTGCTCTCGCGCACGCCCACCCTGCCCGAGGCCGATATCGCCACCGCCACCCGCATCGCCGCCGAACAGGGCTTCACGGTGGACAGGCTGCAGCGCACCGAACAGCGATGAGCCTGCCGCGCGCGGGCACGCTTTTGGCGCTGGCCTGGTGTGCGGCCTTCATCCTGCTGGCGCTCGGGACCCGCACTTATCTCTTCGCCGATGGCAGCCTGTTTGCCTATGGCGTCGCCGTGGGGGAGGCCTGGGACTATCATTGGCGGCAGATCCCGACCCGCGTCGCGGCCTATCTCTACGCGCCGCTGCCGGGGCAGATCTGAGGGGCGTTCAGCGGTGATCCGGCCGCGGGCGTAGCGCTCTATGCCGGGCTGCATGCGGCAGCTCCCGCGCTCGGCCTGGCGGCGACCTGGGCCGCGGATCGCAGCGGGGTGAACCGCCTTTGGGCTGCGGCTGGCGTCGTTCTGTTCTGCCCGATCCTGTTCGGCTTCCCCACCGAGATGTGGGTGGGCATGGCCGCCTTCTGGCCTGCCCTGGCGCTGGCATGGACGCCGGGCGGGGCAGGGCGCACGGTGCTGGCGGCACTGGCCATGGCGAGTGCCGCCAGCATCGCGCGCCCTGCCCCGCCCGGCGTCCATGCCAGCGCCATGGCAGGCCAGAAGGCGGCCATGCCAACCCACAT
>JAIXVH010000254.1 GCA_027483125.1 Acetobacteraceae bacterium
GGCCTGGCGGCCATCGTCTTCGTGCTGATCACGGTCGTGGCCTGGTCGCTGCATGGCAAGAAGTTCTTCGGCTATTTCTTCCCGGAAGGCGCGCCGCTCTGGCTGGCGCCGATCATCGTGCCGGTGGAAATCGTCTCCTACCTCTCGCGCCCGGTCAGCCTCTCCATCCGTCTCTTCGCCAACATGGTGGCGGGCCACGTGATGCTGAAGGTCTTCGCCACCTTCGTGGTGATGCTGGCGGGCCTGGGCTCGGTGGGGCCTTTTCTTTCGATCATGCCGCTGACGCTGAATGTCGCGCTGGTCGGCTTCGAGGTGCTGGTGGCGTTCCTGCAGGCCTATGTGTTCGCCATCCTCACCTGCATCTATCTGCACGACGCAGTGCACCTGCACTGATCGCGCCGAACCAACCATCCCTTAGCAAAGAAGGAACTTGACCATGGAAGTTGCAGCCGCGAAGGCGCTTGGCGCCGGTATTGCCGTGATCGCGCTGTTCGGCGTGGGCCTGGGCATTGGCAACATCTTCTCCGCGCTGATCACCAGCGTGGCGCGGAACCCCGCCGCTCGTGACGCCGTCTTCCCGATCGGCATTCTGGGCTTCGCGCTGACGGAAGCGGTGGCGCTGTTCGCGCTGCTGATCGCCTTCCTCATCCTGTTCGCTTGATGCCTGGCGCGGCGGGCTGAGCCCGCCGTTTGCCGCGCGCCAACGAACGGAAAGGGGTCTGCGATGCCGCAGCTTGATTTCGCCAACCCACTGCTGATCGCGCAGGTGGTCTGGCTGCTGATCATTTTCGGCGGCCTGTACCTGCTGCTCGCCGGCCGGGTGCTGCCCGCCGTGGGCGAGGTGCTGGAGAACCGCGCCAACCGCATCGCGTCCGACCTTGAAGCCGCGCATGCGGCCAAGGCGGAAGCGGATGCGGCCATGGCCGAGCTGCGCGCCGCCACCGCCCAGGCGCGGTCCGAGGCGCAGGCCGCCATCGCCGCCGCGCTCGAAGCCTCCGCCACCGAGGCCCAGGCCCGCGCCGATCTGCTGAGCGCCAAGCTCGCCGAGCAGATCTCCGCGGCCGAGGCCCGGATCGACGCCGCCCGCAACGCCGCCATGGGCGCGCTGCGCGGGGTGGCCGCCGATACGGCCACGGCATTGGTCACCAAGCTGGTTGGCTCTGCCGATGCCGCCGCGGTGGATGCCGCTGTCGGCCAGGCGCTGGCCGCACGGGGGAATGCGTGATGTCTGATCCGAAATTCTGGGTCGCCGCCAGCTTCGTCATCTTTGTCGTCCTGGTCGGCAAGATGGCCTGGTCGCGCATCACCGCCATGCTGGACGGCCGCGGTGCACGCATCGCCGCCGAGCTGGCCGAGGCCGAGCGCCTGCGCGCCGAAGCCCAGGCCCTGCTGCTGCAAGCCCGTGCCGACCGCGAACAGGCCCTGGCCGACGCGCAGGACATGATCGCCCGCGCCCGCGCCGAGGCCGAGCGTGTCGCAGCCCAATCCGCCGCCGAAGCCGCCACTGCGGCACAGCGCCGCGAACGCATGGCGATGGACCGCATCGCCGCCGCCGAAGCGGCCGCCGTGGCCGATGTGCGTGCCGCCGCGACCGATGTGGCGATCACCGCGGCGCGTGCCGTGATCTCCCAGGGTTTCTCGGCCGAAGCCGATGCGACCTTGATTGATCGATCGGTGGCTGAACTGCCCAAGGCGCTGCGCGCGGCCTGAACCGCTGCACTGCCCGAAACCAACGCCCGGATGGCAACATCCGGGCGTTTTTTATTCGGCCGGCCTGGCCCCCCATTCCGGCGCGCCAGCCCAGCGTTCCGGCGCCAATTCCTCCGGCCGATTCGGAAAGGCCAGCGCGCAGGCCAGCGTGATCGCCGCCACCACCGCCAGCACGATCATGCCCAAGGCCAGGCTGCCGCTGGCCTGGTGCAGCAGCCCGACCAGCGGCGAGGCCACCGCCGCGCCCATGAACCCCACCGTGAAGCGCACCGAATAGAGCTTGGCGCGCAGCTCCGGCGCCACATAGCGCGCCGTCATCGTCTCGTTCACCGTCACCTGGCCGAAGATGGCGGCGGCCACCACGGCGGCGAAGGGCAGCACCAGCCAGCCCTCCAGGAAGGACAGCGCCAGCAGGCAGGGCACCAGCGCGAAGGCCAGCGGCATGAACACCGCCTTCAGCGTGTAGCGGTCGATCAGATTGCCCACGGTGAATTGCGTGATGCCGCCGCAGATCGTCACCAGGAAGGCGAGGGCGGCCACCACCGGCAGCAGGTCCGGGCTGCCGGTCAGGCGTTCCTCCATCAGCTTCGGGATCAGCAGGGTGAAGGCGTTGAACACCAGGCCCGAGACCATGGCGATCAGCATCAGCACGATCACCGCGCGGCGCACCAAAGCGGGCGGGATTGGCGGGAAAGGCTTGCTGCCCTTGACCTTGGAGCCGTCGAAAGCAGGCTCGCGCAGGTAGACCAGGCCGCAGGCCATGCAGAGCAGCCCGGGGATGATGAAGGCCCATTGCCAGCCCAGTTTCCAGGCGATGATGCCCGTGGCCAGCGGCGCCAAGGCCACGCCCAGATTGCCAAACACGCCATTGATGCCGACCGCGCGCCCCACCCGCGCGCCCGCCGATTCGACGATGATGGCGGTCCCGATCGGGTGATAGATGGCCGAAAACGCGCCCATTACGCCGAGCCACACGCCCAGCATGAAGCCCGACCCAGCGGTGCCCGCCAGCACCATCCCCGCGCCCGAGCCCAGGAAATACGCCACCATCAGCGCCTTGCGCCCCAGCCTGTCCTGCAGCCAGCCCATCGGCAGCGCCAGCAGCCCATAGGCCACGAACATGCCGGTGCCGATCGCGATCAGCGGGCCGTAATCCGTGCCGAAGCGGGCCGGGTCCTGCTGGACCATGGCCAGCGTGGCGGTCGCCAGGATCAGCAGGGAGTAGTGGGTGAAGAGATGCGCCGCATTGATCAGAATGACCTGGCGCGTGATGGCGGACATGGGCGGTTCCTTTGAACCGGCCCAGCTTAGACCTGCCTCACACCCCGTCCAGCACCGCGCGCAGCGCCTGCGCATCCGCCACCACCGGATTGCCCAGCGCCATCGCCAGCGGCCCATAGCCCCAGCCCACGAACACCGCCGGCACGCCCGCGCCGCGCGCGGCCAGCATGTCATTCTGGTGGTCGCCGATCATGATGGCGCGCCCGCCGCCGGCGGCACCCATGGTCAGCAGCAGATGCGCCGGGTCCGGCTTGCGCATGGCGAAGCTGTCGCCACCGCCGACCGCGCGGAACTGGTCAAGCAACCCCAGCCGCGCCAGCAGCGCGCGCGCCGGCTTTTCGGGCTTGTTGGTGCAGACCGCGAGCCGCCAGCCCTGCGCCGCCAACTCGCCCAGCAATTCCACCAGGCCGGGGAAGGGCTGCGACAATTCGCCACCCTCCAGCGCCGGATCCTCCACGAAATGCGCCAGAGCGTCATCCGGCACGGGCGTGCCATGCAGGCCAAAACCGCGCTCCAGCAGCACGCGGCCGCCATCGCCGATCATGGGCTTGACCTGCGCCACCGAGAGCGGCGCCAGCCCCGCCGCTTGCAGCCGGCGATTCAGGGCTGCGGTGATGTCGGGCACGGTGTCCACCAATGTCCCGTCCAGGTCGAAAACGGCCAGTCTGTTCATGGCGTAAGGCTTGCCACGGCCGCGCCGCCGCGTCCAACCTGGGGCGCATGGGATACGCCATTCTGGCCTTTGACGGGGCCGATCCGTCACGCCGCGCCGCGGTGCGCGATGAGCACCTGGCCGTCATCACGCGCTGGGCCGCCGAGGGCCGGCTGGCGCTCGGCGTGCCGCTGTTCAACGCCGCCTTCCAGCCGGTGGGCAGCCTGATGGTGCTGAACGTGCCCGACGAGACGCATGTGAAGGAGTACATCCAGGATGAGCCCTTCGCGCAGCAGGGCGTCTGGTCGCGGTTCGACGCGCACCCCTTCCGCATCGCCCCCCTGCCCTATCGGCCGCTGCCGCAGCCTGGCGCGCCGGTCTCGGCCAGTCGCACCCATAGCGTGACCCTGGCCTGGGACGGCACGGATGCCGATGCGCCCGCCCGCCGCGCCGCCGCCCGCCCGGCGCATGTCACGCGCATCGAGGCCTTCGCGCGCGACGGCACGCTGGTCCTGGGAGGCGCGCTGCTGGATGCGCAGGGCGGCATGGCGGGGTCCATCACCGTCACCGCGCATGCCACCGATGCCGCGGCCGAGGCCTTCTGGAACGAGGACCCCTACATGACCGCCGGGGTCTGGCGGCGGGTGCAGCGCTGGGGGACGCGGATGGTCGGCCTGCCTTATCACCCGCTGCCGGGCGCGGCGTGATGGCGACCGATTCACGCCTTCGGCGATCGGGCGCGGCATGATCGAATACGCCGACGCATCGCCCGAAGTCCGCGCCGTCTATGACGACATCAAGGCCACACGCGGCGTGCCGGATGTGAATAATTTCTGGAAGGCGCTGGCCACGCATCCGCCCACGCTGGCCGCCACCTGGGAGCGGCTGAAGCAGGTCATGGCCCCCGGCGCGCTCGACCCGCTGACCAAGGAGATGCTGTATCTGGCCGTCTCGGCCACGGCCGGCTGCCAGTATTGCGTCGCCTCCCACACCGCGGCCGCGCGCGCCAAGGGGATGAGCGATGCGATGCATGGCGAATTGCTCGCCGTCATCGCCATGGCGGCGCAGACCAATCGCCTCGCCGAGGCACTGCGCGTGCCGGTGGACCCCCAGTTTGAGTAGCGCCACGGCCGCCGGCATCGGCGCGCTGCTGCTCTGGGCCTTCCTGGCGGTGCTGGCGCGCATGGCGGCCGGGCTGCCGCCGCTGCAATTGACGGCGCTGGCCTTCGCGGTGGCGGGGCTGCTGGGCCTGGCCTGGCTCGCGGCGACGCGACGCCTCGTCGCGCTGCGCCAGCGGCCGCTCGCCTGGGCGCGTGGGGTGGGCGGGTTGTTCGGCTATCACGCGCTGTATTTCGCCGCACTCGCCTTCGCGCCGGCGGTCGAGGCGAATTTGCTGAACTATCTCTGGCCGTTGTTGATCGTGCTGCTCTCGGCGCCGGTGCTGGGGCTGCGGCTGGGGCCGGCCAGGCTGGCCGGGGTGGCGATGGGTTTTGCCGGCTGCGTGTTGCTGTTGGGCGGTGGGTTGCGCTTCGACCCGGCGCATTGGTTCGGCTTTGCCTGCGCGATCGGCGCCGCCTTCACCTGGGCGGTCTATTCCGTCACCGCGCGGCGGATGGCGGCGGTGCCGACCGAGGCGCTGGTCGGCTTCTGCCTGGCCAGCGCAGCTTTGGGCCTGCTGGCGCATGCCGGTTTCGAGACCTGGGTCTGGCCCGATTCGCGCCAGGCACTGGGCGTGTTGCTGCTGGGCCTGGGGCCGGTGGGTGCCGCCTTTTTCCTGTGGGATCGCGGCATGAAGCAGGGCGACCCGCGCCTGCTGGGCACGCTGGCCTATGCGGTGCCGGTGGCCAGCACGCTGCTGCTGATCCTGGCTGGCGAGGCGGAATGGAGCTGGATGATCGGGCTGTCCCTGGCGCTGGTGGCGGGCGGTGGCTGGGTGGCGTCACGCGCGCGAGGATGAGCTACGCGGGGTGAGCGGGGCGATGTTTCACGCGAAACATTTCCTAGTTTGCGGATTTTGAAGGATTTTGATCTCCGCCCAGCATGTGCAGTTCCGCCTCCAGCGCGCGGATCTCCTCGCGCAGCGCGTTCAGATGCAGGTCGCGCTGGGCGATCTCGGCCGCAGTCTTGAGCTTCCAGCCATGCGCGGTGTTGATCTCCTCACGCTTGCGCTTGATCAGCTCGCGCAGTTCCTGGCGGCGCTGGGCGATCTCGGGGCCTTCGGCGGGCAGCGGCACGGGCTCGGCCCGCGGGGCGACGGCAGCGGCGGGCGGCGGGGCGATATCGGGCCAGAGGGCGCCTGAAGCCGCCAAGCCCTCGAAGCGGGGGATCAGGAAGGACCAGCGCAGGCTGGGCGCCGCCGGCGCGCTGCCGCCGCGCAATGTCCAGCCGGGATCGGCCGCCAATTCGCGGAAGCGCGTGACGGCCTGCGGGCCATAGGCCTGGCGCAAAAACCCCTCCAGATCGGGCATGGCGGGGATGTGCGGCAGGCTGCGGCGATGACGCCGCCAGGCCCGCATCACGTCCCGGCCGTAGAGCAGCGCGTCCAGCCGGGTGGCGGAAGCGGGGCTGAACGCCTCGGCCAGCCAAAGCCAGCCCCAGCGCAGATGATAGCGCAGCCAGAAGCCGGAACCGGCAATGACCTCGCGCGCCGCCGGGCTGCGCACCAGGCCCCAAATGGCGGCGGCGGCCAGCACCGCCACGGGCAGGGCTTCGGGCCTGGGCATCAGCACGAGCGACACCAGGGCCGCGACCATGCCGCCCAGGGCCGATGCATCCAGCAGCAGAACCAGCAGCGCGCCGGCCTTGGCGCGGGCGCGGCCGCGGGCGCGGCGCGGCGGCATGCCACCAGCGCCAAGCCTGCTGCGTGAGACATCGATCAAGGCCGCCACATCAGGCCTGCGTGCTGCCAGCCCGCTATGCTCCAGCAGGTTCACCAGGCGGCGCAGTTCCTCCGTTTCGGCGGACATCCGTCGAGGCTGGCATGGCGCTTGTTAAGAAAGGCTTTTCAGCGCCTCAGGCAGGAGCGCGGGGTCGCCCAGGGCCAGCACTTCGCCGGGGCTCTCAAGCGTCAACGGCCGGCCCTGCCAGTCGGTGAAGGAGCCGCCCGCACCTTCCACCACGGGCAGCAGGGCGGCCCAGTCCCAGGGCTTCAGCGTGGCCTCGGCGACCACATCCAGGCAGCCCAGCGCCACCAGGCCATAGCCATAGGCATCGCCGCCCCAGCTGGTGCGGCGGCAGGCGGCGCGCAGGGCGTCGAAGCGGGGCGCGGTGGTGGCGTCGAAGATCTCGGGCGCGGTGCAGCCGAGTTCGGCATCCGCCAGCCGCACGCAGGGACGCGTGCGCGCCGCGCCACCGAAGGGGCCGGTGAATTGCGTGGGCTGGCCGGCGGCACCCAGCCAGCGTTCGCGCGTGGCCGGCTGGTCGATCACGCCCAGCACCGGCCGGCCGCGATGCAGCAGCGAGATCAGCGTGGTGAAGAGCGGGCGGCCGGTGATGAAGGCGCGCGTGCCATCGATCGGGTCCAGCAGCCAGACCCATTCGGCATCGGCGCGGTCGGCGCCGTATTCCTCGCCCCAGATGCCATGGGTGGGGAAGCGGGCGGTGAGGAACTCGCGGATGACGCGTTCGGCGCCGCGATCGGCCTCGGTGACGGGGGAGGCGTCGGATTTGCCATCGACGGCCAGGCCGGCGCGGAAGAAGGGCAGGATGAAGCGGCCGGCGGCGTCGGCGGCGTCATGGGCGGCGGTGATGAAGGCGGGGTCGAGCGCGGTCATGCGATCCTTCTTGTGGCGCGGGGCGCCCCTTGGCAACAGCCATGTCGGCGCTGATCAACGCAGCCCGTGTGGTCGTGGCGCATCACCCGGAACACCCGCGCGCACCGCACGAAGCGCGGTCCAGAATGGTCGGCTTTCGGGTCGGAACGCTGGCGGCGGATACCAAGTGACGATCCTGGAGACAGCATCGAGGTTGACTGCCCTTGCCGCGCGACGGCAGACGGAGAGCAGCGAGGACCACACACATCCCGAAGACCGACACGCACGATTCATCCTTGTTCCGGACGCCTGTCAAAGGCGTCATCGCCCTCGCCTTTTCGTCAAACCGGCATTTCCCGCGCCATAGCCATGCTGAGTTCGGAATCGGCGTCCTGACCAAGGGGGCGCAGCGCTCCTGGAGCGGGCGGGGCATGGTCGAGTCGCTGCCCGGCGATGTGATCACCGTGAACGCCGATGAGGTGCATGATGGTCTGCCAAAAGATGGATGCATTCGACAATGGCGGATGCTGTACATCGAACCGGCCGTCGTCCGGGCGATCGCGGATGATGCGGCGCTGGGCGGGTTCGAATTCCAGTCGCCCAGCGCACAGGATGAGCGCAGTCGGATATTGTTCGAGCGCGCCTATGCCACCGCCCGTGATGCGGCCACGCCCTTGGGCTTCGAGCAAGCACTCATCCACCTGCTTGTCGGCACGCGTCTGCCGGCCAGGCGGAGCGCTGCCGCCGCCCCTGCTGCCATCCGCCGCGCCTTGGATGCGCTCGCCAGCGAGCCCGCGGTCGCATGGCGCCTGACCGACCTCGCCAGGCTCGTGGGCATGAGCCGGTTTCAACTGCTGCGCGGCTTCGCGCGCGAAACTGGCGTGACGCCGCATGCCTTTCTGGTGCAGCGGCGCGTCCGGCTCGCGCATGCGCTGATCAGGGGCGGAAAGCCACTGGTGGAGGCGGCAATACTGTCCGGCTTCGCCGACCAGAGCCACATGACGCGCGCCTTCCTGCGCCAATACGGCTACACGCCCGGCACCATCGCCGCGCTGCGATAGCGGCTGCAATTTCGTTCAAGAGAGATGCGGCTGGCGTCGGTATCTTTCACTTGTAGAGGGAGAGGGGCGGGCATGGCGGCCTATGTGCATGGCTATGGTGATCGGGAGCGACAAAGGCTGCAGGATCAGGCCGAAACCCTGGTCGAACTCCTGCATGCCGACACCGTCTATCCGGCGGGGAGCGCGGTGCTGGAAGTCGGCTGCGGCACCGGCGCGCAGACTGTCACTCTGGCCCGGCAGAGCCCTGGGGCGGGCATCACGAGTGTCGATGTTTCGCAGGCTTCCCTGCGGCTTGCGAGGGCTGCCTGCCAGACCGCCGGGATCGGCAATGTCGCGTTCCGCCAGGCTGATCTGTTCGCCTTGCCGTTCGAGCCAGGCTCATTCGACCACGTCTTCGTCTGCTTCGTGCTGGAACATCTCGCCGATCCCGGGCGGGCCTTGGCCTGTCTGAAACGCGTGATCAGGCCAGGCGGCAGCATCACCGTCATCGAGGGCGACCATGGTTCGGCCTACTTCCATCCGGACAGCGCGCTCGCCCATCGCGCCATCCAGTGCCAGGTCGCGCTACAGGCAGCCGGCGGCAATGCCAATATTGGACGGCAGCTCTATCCGCTGCTGGCGAAGGCAGGCTTTGCGCGGGACAGCATCAAGGTCTCGCCGCGCATGGTCTATGTGGATGGCAGCAAGCCGGCCTGGATCGAAGGCTTCACCCGCAACACCTTCACCGCCATGATCGAAGGCGTGCGGGACCAAGCTGTAGCCCATGGCATGATGACGCAGGCGGAGTTCCAAAAAGGTATCCAGGACCTGCTGCGCACCGCCACGGCGGATGGCGTGTTTTGCTACACCTTCTTCAAGGCAACCGCGACGCTGTAGCGGGTCTTAGCGACGCGTATTGTCCCGGCCCGGCGGCGCCCTGTGATAGCGTCGCGGCCGTGGCCAAGAAACTGCCAAGCCGCGTTCCGCGCCTGACGGCGTCGCTTACGGCAGCGCCGCCGGCGACGCCGACAGGCTGCGCAGGAACAGGATCAGGTCCGCGCGCTGCGCCGGGTTGTTCACACCCGCGAAGGCCATGCGCGTGCCCGGCATGGCGGTGGCGGGCGCCGCGATGAAGGCGTTCAGCGCCTCGAAATCCCAGGGCTTGTCGGCGAGCGCGCGGTTGGCCGCCGAGTAGTTGAACCCGGCCACCTGCGCATGGCCCTTGTTCACGATGTTCCAAAGGTTCGGGCCGACGCCATTGCGCCCGCCCTCGTTCAAGGTGTGGCAGGAGGCGCAAAGCCGCCCGGCCAGCGCGCGGCCATTATCGGCATTGGCGGCGGCCAGGAGCGGGGCGATCGGCGCCAGCGCCGGCGCGGCCGGGGCCGCGGCCGCGGTGGTCGGCGCAGCGGCACCCTGCACCGCGATGGCAGGCGTGGCCAGCTTCTTCGGATGCACGATCAACTCGCCCAGAAAACCCGCGCCCATGAACACGACACCCGCCAGAAGAGGTGCTGCGAACAGCTTGTTCATTTCAAGATTGGCCATGGAACCCGCGAACCTTCCTGCAAGACTGGGCGTATTTGCGCAGCCCGCGCTGCCGCCCTATGACGCGACGCACCATAGTGGCGCGCGCGGCGCGCATCAACCATCCGGGGAGCGCGTTTTGAACCCGATCATCATCATCCCCTCGCGCATGGGCAGCACCCGCCTGCCGGGCAAGCCGCTGGCGATGATCGCGGGCAAGCCCATGGTGGTGCAGGTGCTGGACCGCGCGCGGGAAGCCGGCATAGGCCCGGTCGCTGTCGCCGCCGCGGAGCCCGAGATCGTCGCCGCCGTGCAAGCCGCGGGCGGCGTGGCGGTGCTGGCCGATGATGATGTGATCTCCGGCACGGACCGCGTGAAGCTGGCACTCGACCGGCTGGACCCGCAGGGCCTGCATGATGTGGTGGTGAACCTGCAGGGCGATTTCCCGACCCTCTCGCCCGCTTTGCTGCCCGCCGTGCTGAAGCCCCTGGCCGACCCGGGCGTGGACATCGCAAGCCTGGTGACGCCCATCAAGGATGCGCACGAAGCGGCGACCGACAGCTTCGTCAAATGCGCCTGCGCCTTCACCGACCAGGATGTGGCGCCGGCGCTGTATTTCAGCCGCACCGCGGTGCCCTGGGGCGAGGGGCCGCTGTGGCACCATATCGGCGTCTATGCCTATCGGCGCGCCGCGCTGGACCGCTTCGTGGCGCTGCCGCCCTCCGCGCTAGAACTGCGCGAGAAGCTGGAACAGCTGCGCGCGCTGGAAGCGGGCATGCGCATCAGCGTGGCGCGGGTGGAGTATGGGCCGTTCGGGGTGGATACTCCGGAGGATCTTGAACGCGCGCGGCGCATTTTGGGGAACTGAGCTTTGCCGACCATCGCTTTCCAGGGTGTGCCTGGCGCCTATTCCGATCTCGCCTGCCGCCATGCCTATCCCGGCTGGACCACCCTGCCCTGCGCCAGCTTCGAGGAAGCGATGCGCGCGGTGCGCGCCGGCCGCGCCGACCTCGCCATGCTGCCCTGCGAGAACAGCCTGGCCGGCCGCGTGCCTGACATCCACCGCCTGCTGCCCGATAGCGGCCTGCATGTGGTGGGCGAGCATTTCGAACGCGTGATCCATTGCCTGCTGGCCCCCGAAGGCGCCACCGAAGCCACCATCAAGCGCGCCCA
>JAIXVH010000334.1 GCA_027483125.1 Acetobacteraceae bacterium
GAAGCGCTCATCCATCCAGCGCAGCGCGTGATTGGCCAGCACCGCCGATTGCGCAGAACCACCCAGCAGCGCCTCGCGCATCACCCGCGGATCTAGCCCCGCCTTGCGGCCCATCACCAGCGCCTCGAACACCGCATGCATGGTGCCTGCGATCATCAGCTGGTTGGCCGCCTTGCACACCTGGCCGGCACCTGGCCCGCCGAGCCACGTGATGGTCTTGCCCACGGCGGCGAAGACCGCGCGCGTCGCGGCAAACGCAACTTCATCGCCGCCCACCATACAGGTCAGCGTGCCGTCGATCGCACCCTGCGGGCCGCCGGAGACCGGGCTGTCCAGCAGCGTCACACCCTGCGCCGCCAGCCGCTGAGCGAAGCCTTGTGTGGAGGCCGCGGATATCGTCGAGAAATCGATCACCACCGAACCCGGCGCAGCACCCTCGGCGATGCCGCCGGGGCCGAAGAGCACGCGCTCCGCATCCGGCGTATCAGGCACGCACAGGCCGATGCAGGCAGCCCCGCGTGCCGCCTCGGCAGCATTCGCGGCCCATTGCGCGCTGGGCAGTTCCTTGTGCGTGCGCGAATGCACAGCCAGCGCGAAGCCCGCTTTCAGCAGGTTCGCGGCCATCGCATGGCCCATCACGCCCAGCCCCACAAAGGCCAGCCGGGCCGGCGGTTCGATCAGTTTCATTGCTTCACCATCCATGATGCCGGCTGGCGCCGGCGGGAATGCCCGCGCCTGTCACGCCGTCACGCAGTTTCTCCCAGTCCTCCGCACGCGCAATGGGGAAGAGGTGCAGAAACCAGTGGCCGATGGCCTCGTCCGTCGGCTCCTCGCGGCCGAACCATTCGCCACGCGCGCCTTCGAGGAATTGCCGCGCCATCTCCTGGGCCTCGGCCTGACGGCCCAGCTGGTACAGCGCCGCGGCATGCCAGGCGCGGTGCGGCGGCGCGGTGGTCTGTATGCGGGTTGCGCATTCGGCCGCGAAATCGAAATCACCGCGCAGATAGGCGATGGCGGAGTGATACACCCAATGCGCTGGGAAGGGCGTGATGACCAGTGCCATGGCATCCTCGGCCAGTGCCTGGGCGGTGGCATGCTCGCCCACATAGGCGTTGAACAGGCCGGAGGCGACGAGCGACCAGGGGTCCAGCGGGTTCAGCCGCACCGCTTCCTTCATGTGCGATTTCGCGCGCTCATAACGCTTGGCCAGCGCCAGCGACCAGCCGAGGCAGAGATGCGCGCGGCTGTCCATCGGATCAAGCGCAAGCGCCTGTTCCGCGCGCTGGATGGCGCGCAGTTCCGTCTCACGCGTGCGCCGCACGCCGGCATGGGCGATGTGCAGCGCATTGTCCATCTGCGCGAGCGAGGACCAGGGCGGCGAATACTCGGGGGCGACGCGCGTGGCCTCCAGGAACAGCGCCTCGGCACGCTTCCAGTCCTGCGGGCGGAACAAGCGGCTGATGGACTGTCCGCGCAGCCATTTGTCATGCGCGGCGAGGTTGATGTCAGGCACCGCCGCGGTCTCGGCCAGGCGCGCGACCGAGATGCTGCCCAGCATCGAGACCGCGACCTGGCTGACCACGCGCTGACGCAGGGTGAACCAATCCTGCATGGTCAGCTCGAAGCGGTCCGACCAGACGACCACGCGCGTTTCCTCGTCGCGCAGCGTCAGCGCCATTGAGATGGCGCCGCCCATCTCCACACCGGCCGCGTTCAACGACATGCGCGTGGACACGCGCGCATTGGCGGCGGCCGGCGGCAATGCATCGCCATCCACGACATACCATTCGCGGAACCGCGTCAGGCAGGCGAGCAGTTCCTGGCGGAAGCCGCGCAGCAGATGCAGGCTGTCCCGCGTCACCCCATCCTCCGGGAAGCGCGGCACCATGATCGCCAGGCGCACCGGCACCTGGCGCGGAACTGCCGGCGCGGGCGCCGCTTCGGTGCTCTTGATCTCGGCGATCAGGGCCTGGGTCTGGGCCGAGGGCTCCATGTCAAGCTCGGCGCCGAGCGCATCCCACAGAGTCTCATAGGCACGCAGCGCGCCGGCGGTATCACCGGCCGCATACGCGGCCTGCATCAGCAGCCGGCAGGCAACCTCATGCGTGGGATCCAGGCGCAGCAGCGTGGCCGCGACCGGCCCCTTGTCCGCGGTGTTTTCCAGCATGGCCTCCAGCGCGCGGGACCATTGCCGCGCAAGGCCCCGGCGCAGGCCCAGCAGCCAGGGGCGCATGGCGGGATCGAGATCCTCGAAGCCCTCCAGCAGCGTCTCCGACAGGCGCGGCACGTCGTGCAGCAGCGGGGGGATTTCGCCCGCATTCAGCGCCTCCTGCACGGCGCGCAGATCGGTCTGCACATCCTCCAGCAGCAGCGTGTCGCGCTGCGCGACGAAGCCGGCACCATCGGGCAGGCTTTGGCGCAGTTCGAGGATGGTCTGGCGCAGCGTCGCACGCGCGCGGTCGTCCTCGCTTTCGCTCCACAGCAGGCCTGCGATGCGCGCGCGCGATTCGCCGTCGCGCGCGCCGAGTGCGAGGCAACCCAGCAGCGCCTGCGCCTTGCGGCTCTTCAGCCGCAACGGCATCTCGCCGAGCCGCGCCTCGAAGGGACCCAGCAACCGCAGCCGCAAGCGCGCGCCATCGACGGAATTCCGGGCATCACCAGGCATCATATGCCGCGCGTATCACCCGCCTCAACGCTTGCAAAGTTCAACCGCGCCGGATGGCTGTCGAAATGCTGTCGAGCAGTGCATCCATCGCGCGCTGAAAGCCCGGGCCATCGGCATAGCCATCCGGCTCACCGGTGCGTTCCATGAAGCGGCGCCAGACCGGCGTGGCCATGCCGGCGCGGAAGCGGTCGTGCAGATAGGCGATCATCTCGGGCGACATGCCGGCCGGGCCGACCCAGCCCTTCATGTTCTCGACCAGCACCGGCAGGCCGATTTCGGCCAGCGTCGGCACCGCAGGATAGCCGGGCGAGCGCTCGGGCGAGGCGACGGCGATCGGCACCAGATCGCCAGACTGCACAAGCCCGGCCATCTCCTCGGGCGCCAGGCAGGCCATGTCCACCGTGCCCGCCAGCACCGCCTGCGCCGAAGGTCCGCCGCCGGCGAAGGGCACATGGGTGAACTCCACGCCCGCGCGGCGTTCCAGCAGCACGAAGAGCGAATGCGACAGCGTGCCCACGCCCGAGGAGGCGTGCGTCACGCGTCCCGCGCCGGCGCGCGCGGCGGCCAGCATGGCCTGCACATCGGCGAAGCGGCCGCGCCGCGTGACGATGAACTGGTTGTGCCGCGTCAGCCGGATCACCGCGGAAAAGCCGCGCCGCGGGTCATAGGGCACCTCGCGATGCGCGGGGATGGAGGTGCTTTCGGAGCCGCCGGCCAGCAGCAGCGTGTGCCCATCCGGCGGCAGGCGGGCGACCTGTTCGGCGGCCAGCGCGCCGCCAGCACCGGGGCGGTTGATGACGACGAGCGGCACGGGAAACAGCGGCTGGCAGGCCTCGGCGATGGTGCGGGCGATGATGTCGCTGCCGCCGCCCGGCGCGAAGCCAGCGATGAGTTCGATGCGCCGGCTGGGCGCCCATTGCGCCTGGGCGGCGGCGGGGATCAATGCCGGCAGGGCCAGCAAGGCGCGACGCGTATTCATGTGCAGTTCCCTATATTTTGCAGGTATCTTCATCAGAGCAATGAACAATCCGCAAGACCGGGCTTTTCGTCCGGGTGGAACAGCGCGGGCGAGAGCGCGCGGACCACGGCGGGGGTGCCGGCGCGCAGCGTGATGTGTCGCATCCGCGGGATGCGCGGCGTGCTGCGTGGGCGCGGCGGGCCTTGCGCGACCAGCCCCGGCATATCCGCGCGCAGGGACTTGGCGCGGGCGAGATGCGCGTGGTCTGCGGGGTTCAGCACGGCGGTCTTGTGGCGCACCAGATGCAGCGCGAGTTCCATCTGCGCCATTTCCAGCACGGCGGCGCGGGCGGCGGCGGGGGCCTGCATGCGGCATGCGAAGCCCAGCGTGACGTGGCCGCCCTGCGCATCGGCGCTGGCCGCGATCACCACGGGCGGGCGCGCGGGCGGCGTGATGTCCAGCAGCCAGGTGCTGCGGGTGGTGCTGCCGGGGCGCAGAATGGCCAGGGTTGCGGCGGCCTGCGCGCTGTCATCCAGCGTCAGAGGCGCGGGCGTGGTCTCGCCCCACCACCAGCGGGCCAGCGCGTCGCGTTCCAGCAATTCCAGCCCGGCGCGCAGGGCGGCATCGGCCTCGTCTCGCCCGGCGGCGCAACCGGCGGACAGCGGCCAGGGTGCTGGGAAGGCCGGATCGTCTCGGCGCCAGATCAGGTCGATGGGGATGCCAGCTTGTGCGGGCACGCGCGCGGGCATGGCGGGGATGCGCCCGCGCCAGCTGGGGCAGGCGCTGGCGCGGGCGGGTGGTGCGGGGGCGAGGATGGCCGCGCGCTCCAGCGCCTCACCCAGGCAGGATGCGAAGGCGTCGCGCTGGGTGGTGCCGCTGCCGGTGGCGAAGACCAGGCGGGAGCCAAGTGCGACCTCCGCGCCCCAGACGCACAGGCCCGGCGCATCGGGCGCGGCGAGCGCGAACATCCGGCGGATGGGCGGTGCTGCGCGCAACAGCGGCACAAGCGTCGCGTCGGCGCCCAGCATGCGGCGCAGGACGGCGGCGTCACCGCGCGCGCGCCCACCTTCCAGCGCATCGGCCAGCGCTGCAAGCGTGGCCGCCGTCACGCTCACGCGCGGCGCTTTTCCATCGCGTTTCGCAGCAGCGCGAGGCCGCGATACATCCCATGCACCATCTTCGAGTAGGGCATCACCAGGAAGAAGGCGATCACCAGGCCGATATGGATCACCAGCAGGCTGCCCATCACGCCGGTATGCCGCAGCGCCAGCAGCAACAACCCCGATGAGGCGATCAGGAACAGCAGCGCCAGCATGGCGTATTCGCCGCCCAGCAGCTTCTTCGCGACCGGCGCGGGGTCGGTCACGGTCTTCACCCACAACAGCCCCACCGTGCCCACGCACATCAGCACCCCGCCCCAGGTGCCGAACTGCACCGGCAGCGAGAAGAAGGCATGCGGCGATTTCCAGCCGAAGAGGTGGTGATAGATCGCGCCCGTGGTGGTGGCGGCGAAACACAGCATGAAGCCGTAGAACAGCGCGTGGTGCAGCCAGCGGCGGGTCTGGGTGAAGCCCTCATCCAGGTCATTGCAGCCATGGCCACCGCCCGAGAGGTTGCGCAATGTCAGGATATCGACCGCGGCTTCGGTGGCGGCCGCGGCGCTGGGCGTGCCCGGCGCAGTGGCGCGCCAGTAGTTGCGGCCGGCCATGACCATCGCGCCGATGCCAAAGGCAAAGCTGCCGCCGGCCAGCAGCATCATCAGCCAGTACGGCACCACGCGGAAGAAGGCGCCGACGCCGGTCTGCGCCGAATACAACACGCGCGGATCGACCAGCAGGATGGCCAGGATCATCGCGGCCGCGGCACCCGCGAAGGCCGCCAGCGTGACAAGCGTGCCGCTGCGTTCGAAGGCAACACCCATGGCGCGCGGCCAGGCGTGTTCGGCGTAGCTCTCCTGGCGAAGCTGCGCGAAGGTGGCGGGGATGTTCACGCCGAAAGGGTGCGGCGGCGCGTATTGGCAGGCGTGGTAGCAGCCCTTGCAGTTGTGGCAGAGGTTCGCCAGGTGCGTGAGGTCGCCGGTGGTGAATTCGCGGCGCATCGTCATCGCGGGGAAGACGGCGCAATAGCCTTCGCAGTAGCGGCAGGCGTTGCAGATTTCCATCTGGCGCCGGGCTTCGGTGGTGGTGTCAGTTTCTGGCTGCACGGGCTGCCTCCTCGCCGGCGATGCGGCCAAACACGGTGCCGATGGTCATGCCGAAGCCAGCGAGATAGCCCTGGCCCAGGATATTGCCCGCCATGATCTCGCCGCTCGCGAACAGGTTCGCGCTGGGCTTGCCATCGGCCATCAGCACGCGGGCGCGTTCATTCACCTTCACGCCGAGGAAGGTGAAGGTGATGCCGGGTCTGAGCGGATGCGCATGGTAGGGCGGCTGGTCGATGCGGCGCGCCCAATGCGATTTCGGCGGCAAGAGGCCGGCCGTGCCGCAATCATCCAGCTTCTGGCCGTTGAAGGTGCCGGGCTGCACGGCGGCGTTGTAGTCGGCCACCACGCGCGCCAGTTTCGCCGCGTCCAGGCCGAGCTTGCCCGCCAGTTCCTCGATGGTATCCGCCTTGATCGGCGGGAAGACGCTGGGGAGGTAGTCATGCAGCGCCTGGCTGTCAGCGATCGCGAAGGCGCGCTGGTTGGGCTGCTGCGCGATCAACCGGCCCCAGATGGCGTAGCGCTTGGGCCAGACATCCTCGCCCTCATCATAGAAACGCTCGACATTCTCGTTCACGACGATGCTGAAGGGCACGCAGTCCAGGCGCATCGCCAGGCCGCCATCCTCCATCGGCGCGCGCGCGTCATTGGCCACCGCGTGGAATTGCGTGGCGTCGCCCACCTCCTGCACGCCTTGCGCGAGCAGGTTCTTCAGCACAGTGCCTTGCGCATAGGGCGTGCCGCGAATCTGGAAATTGTCGGCGGCATCGCCCCAGTATTGCCGCATCCATTGCCGGTTCGCCTGGAACCCGCCGGAGGACGCGATGACGCATTTCGCGCGGATGCGATGCGGGAAGCCGCGCCAGCTCACGATCGCCTCGCGCGCGAAGCCGTCTTCCATCTCGATATGCTGCACCTCGGTGTCGTAGATCACCTCGACACCCAGCGCCTCGGCCGTGCGGTACATGGCGTTCACCAGCGCCTTGCCGCCGCCCAGGAAGAAGGCGTTGGTGCGCGAGAGCGACAGCGTGCCCGACAAGGATGGCTGGAACACCACGCCACACTCCGCGAGGAACCCGGGCGCGTGCTGGCTGGCGCGAATCGTATGGCGCGCCAGGAATTCATCCGTGCGCCCGCCCGTCACCTTCAGCAGGTCGTCCCAGTATTCCTCTTCCAGGTAGCTGTCGGTCAGCACGCCGGTGGGTTGGGGGTGCAAGGCGCGCAGGTTGCGCGTGTGGCGCGAATTGCCGCCGCGCAGCCATTTCGGCGCGTGCTCGGCCAGGATGACGCTGGCGCCGGCACGCCGCGCAGTGATGGCGGCACAGAGCGCGGCATTGCCACCGCCCACCACCAGCACGTCCCATAATCTTTCGAAATCCGGCATGGCTTTCGCACTATGCCCGGGCGGGCTGACTGTCCAGCCGGTCGCGCCTGGGGCGACCGCGTCAGACGAAAACGATGTCGCTTGCCAGCAATGCCGGGCCGCCCATCATGAAGGCCACCACATGCGCGCCCGCGCCGCCCGTGCCATCGGCATCGAACCACAACGCCTGGGTGCTGGTGTCGTGATAGAAGGTGGCGGTGTTCGCCGTGGGCCGCACGCCCGCGCCGCTGTGGAAGCCGGTCCCGGCCGTCAGCTGGAACCCGGCAGGCGCCGAAAAGCCGCTGGCCTGCACATAAAGCCGGTCGCCCTCGGCGCGGTTGAAATCGAACACCATGTCGGTGCCCTGGTTGGGGGCGGCGAAATAGATGATGTCCGCGCCCGCGCCACCGGAGACCACATCCTGCCCGAGGCCGGCCCAGAGGACATCATTGCCGGCCTCCCCGTACAGGCTGTCATCGCCTTCCTGGCCATAGAGATTATCCTGCCCATCGCCGCCGGCCAGCACATCGGCGCCGGTCTCGCCGAACAGGTTGTCATCGCCCGCCTGGCCCAGCAGCGTGTCACCCTCCGCGCCGCCGATCAGGATGTCATGGCCGGCCTCGCCGAAGAGCTGGTCGGCGCCGTCCTGGCCCAGCAGCTGGTCCTGGCCATCGCCGCCAACCAGCGTGTCATCGCCCGCCTCGCCGGCCAGCGTGTCCTGGCCGGCCTGGCCGAACAGCGTGTCCATGCCGGCGCCGCCAGCCAGCAGGTCATTGTCGTTCTCGCCGAACAGCACATCGGCGCCGTCCTGGCCGTACAGCGAATCCGCGCCATTGCCGCCGATCAACTGGTCATCAGCGGCCTCGCCGAACAGCACGTCATTGCCGTCCTCGCCGAACAGCGTGTCATTGCCAGCACCGCCCTCGGCGCGGTCATGACCGATATCGCCGTTCAGCAGGTCATGGCCATCCTGGCCCAGCAGCGTGTCATCGCCCTCCGCGCCGCGCAGCGTATCGCCGCCCGCGCCGCCCAGCACGCGGTCATGACCGCCGCCGCCGGAGAGGATGTTGTCCGCGGCATCGCCGCTGATCGTGTCGGCGAAATCGGAGCCCTGCACGCGGCGCAGATTGAACAGCCGGTCGGTGAAGCCGTAGCCATCGCGGCCGGTGCCGGCTGCGAGATCCACGATCACTGCACCCGGGTCGGCCTGGTAGGCGACCTCGACATTCAGATTGCCCGCGCCATCCATCGTATCCGCGCCGTCACGCCCGAAGAAGCGGATGAACACATCGCCCAGGCTGCCACCGGCCAGGATGACATCGGCAGCCCGCGTGCCGCGGAATTCCTCGATGTTGGAGAAGTGGTCGGTACCGCCCCAATTGTCGGTGGCGGTGCCGGTGAACACATTGATCGCCACACCGATGCCGGATGCGCCGGCGCTGTCATTGCCGTCATCGAGGTATTCCAGCCAGTCATAGCCGTCGCGGCCGTCGATGCTGTCATTGCCGCTGCCGGGCAGGAACTGGTCGCGCCCGGCGGCGCCGGTCAGCGTGTCGTTGCCAGCGCGCCCCATCGCATAGCCGCCGACCGAGGAGAGTGTGAGCCGATCCGCGAGCGCGGTGCCGTGGATGTTCTCGATGCCCACCAGCGTGTCGGTGCCGCCGATGGATTTGACCGCGCGGCCGGTGCCCAGATCGGCCACGATGCTGCCGGGCAGCGTGTCGTAGATGACGACATCGATCTCGGTGCCGCCATCGAGGCTGTCATTGCCGGCGCTGCCGAACAGCCAGTCGTAGTTCCACAGCCCCTGCAGGGTGTCGTCGCCCGCGGTGCCGTAGAGCACATCATCGGCATTGGTTCCCGTCACGACCGGCATGGCTGCCCTCCTCTGGCGCGCGGCAGGCTTCGGCCACGCGCATCAATGATCAGTGATGTAGCGCGGCTGCCGGCGGCTGCTCAAATCGCGGCTTGTCGGGAAATGTCGGCGCGCGGCTGCACGACCTGCCTGACGCTGCGACGCAGTTCGGCAATGACCAAGCTTCGCTTGCAGGACAACTTGGCGGCCATCATGGCCGCGCGCCCCATCGCTACAGCCCCGCCGCCTCCAGCCCCGCGATCGCCCTTGCCATCGCCTGCGCGCGCGGCACGAAGCTGGCTACCTCGAGATATTCCTCGGGGCTGTGCGCCAGCCCGCCCACCGGCCCGACCGAACAGATGGTGGGCGCGCCCATCGCCGCCGTGAAGCCGCTATCGGCGCAGCCGCCGGAGAACTCGCCCTCCACCGTCAGCCCCGCTTCCGCGGCCGCCCCCTGGTAATGCGCGAAGAGCCGTGCCGCCGCCGGCGACTGCGTCAGCGGCAGGAATTCGCCCTTGATGGTCAACGTGGATTTCGTGCCGGGGATGAAGCTGCGGGCGATGATCGCGTTGATCTTCTCCATGATCTCGTCGCGATCCGCGGGCGCCACGTAGCGCAGGTCGATCTGCCCCTGCGCCCAGGGCGCCACCGTGTTGACCGACTGTCCGCCCGAGACGAGCCCCACATTGAGCGTGATGCCGCGCTCCAGATCGGTCAGCGCATGGATCGCGGTGATCTTGGCCGCAAGCTCTCCGATGGCGCTGATGCCGGCCTGGAAATTGCCGCCCGAATGCGATGCCTTGCCGACAATGTCGAACACGCTGAACACGCCGCCCTTGCGCCCAGTCACCACATTGCCCGTGACCCGCCCCGGTTCGGAATTGAACACCACGCGCGCGCCGCGCGCCTCCCGCTCGATCACCGGGCGGCCCTCGGGCGAGCCGATCTCCTCATCGCCGGTGAACAGCCCGACCATCGGCCCGGGCGCGCCGCCGAACTTATGGAAGGCGGCCAGGATGAACATGTTCATCACCAGCCCCGACTTCATATCCGACACGCCAGGCCCATAGGCGCGGCCGCCCTCGATGCGGAACGGCCGCCGCTCCGGCTCGCCCTTGGGGAAGACCGTGTCCCGGTGGCCCATCAGCACGATGTTGCGCGGGGCGTTGCCGGCGGGTGCGGCATCGCCCCCCACGAAGGCGCGCAGGCAATCGCCATGCTTCTCGCCCTGCACCGCCTCCACCGCGATGCCCTGCCCTTCCAGGAATGCCCGGATCTGCGCGCCCACGGCATCAACGCCGGCCTTGTCGTAGCTGCCGCCATCGGTGTTCACCATGCGCGCCAGTTCGGCGAGCATCTGGGGTTGCTGTTCGGCCAGCCAGGCGTTGATGCGTTCGATCGTCATGCGGGTTCTCCTCGGGCGCGCAGTCTCACGCGCCAGGGCCGCGCCGCCAAGAGAGCGCGAGCCACAGCAGATGCGCCAGTCCCGCCAGCGCCAGCCACAGCGCCACCCAATGCCACGCCGCGCCGGCCAGCGCCGCGCGCAAGGCCAGCGCCAGCGCGACACCCGCGCCAAGGAACCCCAGCAACGGCCCAGGCGGCACGCCACGCCCACGCGCACGCCACAACCACAGCAGCACCGCCCCCTCGACCAGCAGGCAGGCCAGCACGACATCCGCAAGCCAGGTCATGCGAAGGGCCCGTTCAGCCGCACGATGGTCAGGTTCAGGAATCCCGCGAACCCCACCCACAACAGGTAGGGCAGCAGCAGCCAGGGCGCGACACGATTGAACCGCGCCGTCACCAGCATCAGCCCCGCCACAGACAGCCAGAGCGGCACCACCTCGACCAAGGCCCAATCCGGCCGGCGCAGGAAGAAGAACAGCGCCGACCAGGCGATGTTCAGCGCCGCATTCAGCGCGAAGGCGCCGGCCACCAGCCACCGCCCGCGCCCCGCCGCCCCCCGCCAGGCCAGCACGCCGGCAATGGCGGTCAGCGTGAAGATGGTCGTCCAGGCAGGACCGAACAGCCAATCGGGCGGCTGCCAGGCGGGTTTGGCCAGCGCGAAATACCAAGGCCCGATCTGCGTCAGGCTGCCACCCGCGCCCGCGACCAGCATGGTCAGCAGGGCGGCCACCCAGACATCGGGGCGCGAAGGTATCCAGGACTTCATGTTCGGATGCTCACCACAGGCTTGACGCAATGCTGTGGGACATAAATACGGCTTGGGGAAGTTCACCATACCGTTGGAGGAATACCGATGCGTCCGATCCTGACCGCCGTTCTGCTGGCCGCTTGCAGCGTGGCCCCCGCGTTGGCACAGGCGCCCGCGGCCACCCCGGCAGCGGCCGGCGACGCCGAGGCTGGCCAGCGCGTCTTCGCGCAGTGCCGCGCCTGCCACACCATCAATGATGGTGGCCGCAATGGCGTCGGCCCCAACCTGTGGGGTATCTACGGCCGCGCCGCCGGCGCGCGTGAGGGCTTCCGCTATTCGGCCAACCTGCAGGAACTGGCCAGTGGCGGCCTGACCTGGGACGAGGCCAATCTGCGCCGCTACCTGACCAACCCGAAGGATCTGGTGCCGAGCGGCTCGATGGCCTTCGTGGGCATCCGCAACCCGGAGCAGTTGACCAACCTGATCGCCTTCCTGCGCACGCAGCGCCCGGCGCAGTGACCTGACGGCGCAGCGGTTAAAGTCCGATCCGAACGGGCTGAATCAGCCTGTTCGGTGAATCAGCCTCTCAACAATGGCTAGAGGTTTTTCTCTGAAGCAAGCTGAAGAGAAAAAACTCTAGCGCCGCCGCGCCTCACTGGCCAGAATTCCGATCAGGCCGGCCAGCCCCAGCCCGGCCATCACCGCCAGCGCCAGTCGCGGGCCGAAGCCATCGGCCAGCGCACCCACCGCCAGCACGCCCACCGGGCCGAAGCCGATGCAGGTGGTCACCAGCCCCAGCATGCGTGAGCGCAATTCCACCGGTGCGGCGATCATCACCACCGCCGTCTGCATGGCGGCAAAGCGCGCCGTGCCCAGCCCACCGAGCGCCATCAGCAGCCAGGCCAGCCAATAATTGGGGCTATTGGCCACGATGACCAGCAGCACCAGGAACAGGCCCGAGCCCACCGCCATCGGCACCCAGCCCGGCTGCGCGCGGCGGTTGAGCGTGATCCAGAGCCCGCCCAGAAACGCACCCAGCGGCTCGGCCGCCGCCAACAGCCCGATCGCCGCACCCGATACGCCGAAAGCCGCCGCGCCAAAGGCCGGCAGCACCGCGCCGTAGCAGAAGGCGAAGACATTCATCACCACGGTGATGCCCAGCACGATCCGCAAGCGCCGGTCGGATGCCGCAATGCGCATCGCCTCGACAATGCCGGCCAGCGGCATGAAGGGCGTGCGCGGCTGCGGCGGGCCCGGGCGCAAGCGCCGCACCAGCGAGAACGCCACCAGATGCAGCGCGCAGGCCAGTGCCGCGGCCAGAGCAAGGCCGGTGAACTGGAACAATGCGCCGCCCAGAATAGGCCCGATCGCGCGCGTGGCGCTGCCGGTCATGGTGTCGAGCGCGATGGCCTGCACCAGGTCATCGGGGGGCGCGGCTTCGGCGGCCATGCGGCGGCGCGTGGCCATCTCGCCGGCCCAGGCCAGGCCCGCCACCAGGCCCTGCAACATGAGATGCCACGGCGCGAGCTGCCCGGTCGCGGCCAGCAGCGCCACCGCGCCGGCTCCGGCGGCCGAGCTCGCCTGCAACGCCAGCAGCAGGCGCCGGCGGTCCAGCCTGTCGGCCAGCGCGCCGGCCATGGCACCCAGCAGCAGCATGGGCAGCGCGCGCGTCATCGCCACCAGGCTGACCATCAGCGCCGAACCCGTGGCCTCATAGGTCCAGAGCGAGGCTGCCAGCATCTCCACCCAGCGCATCGCATTGGCGATCCCGCCGGCGAGCCAGATGCGCCGATAGTCAGGCGTGCGCCACAGCCGTCCGATGACGCCGGGCAGTGGCATCAAGCATCGCCGATGCGCAGCACGAGATTGCCGATCAGCCGGCCCTGCTCCACCGCCTCATGCGCCTCGGCTATGCGCGACAGCGGCAGGGTTTCGGCCACCGCATGATGCACCAGCCCCGCCTCCATCCACGCGTTGAGCGTGGCCACGGCGCGGGTGCGTTCGGCCGCGGTCAGGTTGTAGACGATGTAGAACCGCCAGCCGATGCCGCGCGCGATATTGGGCATGAAGGCCAGCTCGGCGCCGGGCTTGTTGGAACCATAGACCGCGATCATGCCGCCATGCGCCAGCACGGCGGCATCGAGTGCGGCATTGCCCGCGACATCCACCTCGATGATGCGCTCCACGCCTTCGGGTTCGACCGCGCGGATGCGCGCGGCCACGTCATCCTCGCGGTAATTCAGCACCAGGTCGGCGCCGGCCGCGCGCGCATGTTCGGCCTTCGCGGCCGAGGAGACGGTGGCGATGATCCGCCGCGCGCCGAGCAGCCGCGCGAACTGGATGGCGTAATGCCCCACCGCCCCCGCACCGCCCTGCACCAGCACCGCCTGGCCCGCAATGCCGCCATCGGTCAGCAGCCCGTGCAGCGCGGTGAGTGCGGGGATGCCCAGGCAGGCGCCGGCCTCGAAGCTGGTATTGGCCGGCAGCGGCACGGCTTGCGCTGCGGGCAGCGCGATGAACTCGGCGGCCGTGCCATGCGCGCGCTGCCATTGGCCGTTCCACAGCCAGACGCGCTCGCCCGCCCGCACCGGGTCCACGCCCTGACCGACGGCGGCGATGACGCCCGCACCATCGCTATGCGGAATGGTTCGCGGGAAGGCCGGCGCGCGGCCAATGCGCGACTTCACATCCGAAGGGTTCACGCCGCTGGTCATGACGCGCACCAGCACCTCGCCCGGTGCGGGCTGCGGCGTGGGCATCTCGCCCAGTTGCAACACCTCGCGCGCGGGGCCGTTGCGCTCCCACCAGGCTGCCTGCATGGCGTTATCCTCCGTGTTTGTGGGGGCATTCTGCGCGGGGGCGCGGAATGCTGCCATCCCGCCATTCCAAAACTATGCGGCAGGGGCCATGTTGTCGGCTGATGCCTGACATGACACGCCGCACAAGCCTGGCCGCCGCATTGGCCACCCCCATCCTGGCCACGCCCGTGGCCATACCCGTGGCGCGCGCCGCGACACCCAGCGAACGACCCTTGTTCAACGCCAAGCATTGGCGGCTGGATAATGGCCTGACCGTGGTGCTGGCCGAGAACCGGCGCGCACCCGTGGTGGCGCATTACGTCTTCTACGGCGCGGGTTCGGGCGAGGACCCGGCCGGCCTGTCGGGCATCGCGCATTTCATGGAACACATGATGTTCAAGGGCAGCAGCAATGTGCCCACAGGCGCGTTTTCGCGCGCGGTCGCGCGCGAGGGCGGCCAGGACAATGCCTTCACCAGCCGCGACACGACGGCCTATTTCCAGCATGTGGAAAGCTCGCGCCTCGCGCTGATGATGCGCATGGAGGCCGACCGCATGGCAGGCCCCCTGTTCAACCCCGCCGAATTCGAGGCCGAGCGCGGCGTGGTGATCGAGGAACGCCGCCAGGTGGTGGAATCCCAGCCCCGCAGCCGCTTCCGCGAGAATTTCGACGCCGCGATGTGGGGCGCGCAGCATTGGCGCGGCCGGCCGATCATCGGCTGGATGGACGAGATTCGCGCCATCACGCGGGCCGACATGCTGGAATTCTTCGCCAGCCGCTACGCGCCCTCCAACGCCGTCCTGGTGGTGGCGGGCGATTGCGAGGAAGCCCGCCTGCGCGACCTGGTGGGCGAGACCTATGCCCGCGTGCCGGCGCGCGAATTCATCGGCCGCGCGCGCAACGCCATCCCCGCAGCGCCCGGGGAGGCGCGCATCGAACGCCGTGACCCCGCCACGCGCGAGGCGAATTTCACCCGCGCCATCGCCGCCCCCTCGGCCACCTGGGGTGCGAAGCAGCACGCCAATCCGCTCGAGGTGCTGGGCCATATCCTGGGCGGCGGTACCGGCTCGCGCCTGCATCGCGCATTGGTCGAGGCGGGCCTCGCCGTCAGCGCCGGTGCCGGTTACGACGGCGAGACGGCAGGCGCGTCGATCTTCTCCATCTCTGCCACGCTGCGCCAGCCGACCCCGCGTGAGGCGCTGGAAGCCGCGGTGGACCGCGAAATCCAACGCCTGCTGACCGATGGCGTGACCGAGGCGGAGGTCGCGCGCTCACGCCGCCAACTCACCGCCGGCGCGCTGTTGTCGCTCGATGGCATTGGCGCCGCGCCGCGCATCCTGGGCGGCGTGCTGACGCTGGGATTGCCGATCGAGGATGCGGAGCACTGGCCCGAGCGCCTGCGCGCCGTCACCGCCGAACAGGTCAATGCCGCAGCCCGCGCCGTGCTGCCCGGCCAGCTTGCCACCACCGGCTGGCTGTTGCCGGCATGAACAGCTTTTGGCACCGGCCGCCTTGCGGCACGATTCCCGCCGCGCGGAGCATTTCCATTGAACACTGATCTTCCCCCCCGCGCCGCCTTCCGCCTGCCCATCCGCATCATCGAGGAAGCCGGCATCACCGCCTGGCTGGTGGAGGACCCCTCGGTCCCCGTCATCGCCTTCAACTGGGCCTGGACCGGCGGCGCCGTGCATGACCCGGTGGGCCAGGAAGGCCGGCTTTCGCTCGCCTTGGCCATGCTGACGGAAGGCGCCGGCCCGCTGGACAATGTGGCCTTCGCCGATGCCGCGCGCGACCAGGGCATCGCGCTGCAATTCGGCGCGGGGCGTGACAGCGCGAGCGGCAGCATCCGCGCCCTCGCCGATGCCTGGCCGGAAGCCTTGCGCCTGGCGCGCATGGCGATGATCGAACCGCGCATGGAAGCGCGCGCGCTGGACCGCGTGCGCGCGCGCGCCATTGTCGGCGCCCGGCAAGCGCTGGAAACGCCGCGCGGCCTGGTCAGCCGTGCCTTCTGGCGCGAAGCCTTTCCGGGCCACCCGGTGAGCCGTTCCAGCACGCCCGAAAGCTTCGCCGCCATCCCCGCGGAGGGCCTGCGCGAGGCACTCGCGCTGCAATTGCGCAGCCAGGGGCTGCTGGTCGCCGCCGCCGGCGCGATCGACGAGGCAGGGCTGCGGGCTGCGATCCGCGCGCTGTTCTCCACATTGCCCACCGGCGCCGCGCCCGCGGGCCCTGCCCTGCCCGCCATGGCGCGTTTCGCGCGCAGCATCACCCCCAAGGACGCACCGCAATCGGCGGTCCAATTCGGCCAGGATGGCCCCTCACCGCATGATGCCGCCTGGGAAGCCACGCAGGTCGCGCTGCGCATCCTGGGCGGGGGCGGGTTCTCCTCGCGCCTGATGCGCGAAATCCGCGAGGAGCGTGGCCTGACCTATGGCATCGGCGCGGGCCTCGACGTGTTGTTCGGCCGCGCCATCATCGTGGGCCAGGCGAGCACCGACAACGCGACCGCTGCCCAGATGATCGAGCTTTTGCAACACGCCTGGACCCGCATGGCCAATGCCGGCCCGACGGCGGAGGAACTCTCCGAGGCGGTGGATTTCCTGAACGGCTCCATGCCGCTGCAATTCAGCGATACGCGCCGCATCGCCGGCGGCCTGCTGAGCCTGATGCAGAACCGCCGCACGCCCGAATGGCTGGCCGGGCGGCCGGCGCGGCTCTCGGCGCTGACATTGGCCGATGTCGCCAACGCGGCACGACGCTTCGGCGCCGAACCCTTGCGTGTGGCAGTGGCGGGACAGCCGCAAGGGCTGTAGCCTTGCGGCGATGAGCCATCCCGACACCGACGCCTGGACTGCCCTGTTCGCCGCGGCGCGCACGCCGCGCGCGGATGGCACCGCGCCCGACAGCATCCGCCCGCTTTTCGCGGCAGACCCGGCGCGCTTCGAGCGCTTCTCCTTCCGCGCCGACAACCTGCTGCTCGACATCAGCAAGACCGCGATCGACGACCGCGCCATGGCCGCCCTGCTGGGCCTGGCGCGCGAGGCCGGCGTGGAAGCCTGGCGCGATTCCATGGCCGCGGGTGATGCGGTCAACAGTACCGAGAACCGCCGCGCGCTGCACATGGCCTTGCGCGCGCCGCAGGGCGCGCAACGCGCCACCGGCGGCGCGGCCGTCGCGGCCGATGTGCACGGCACGCTCGCGCGCATGCATGCCTTCACCCAGGCGGTGCATGGCGGAGCTATCCGGGGTGCGACCGGCGAGCGCTTCACCCATGTGCTGAATATCGGCATCGGCGGATCGGATCTTGGCCCGGTCATGGCGGTGCGCGCGCTGGTCAACCCGGCCTCACCGATGACGGCGCTGCATCTGGGCAATGTGGACGGCCATGGCTGGCGGGCGCTGCTGGCGCAGATCGACCCGCGGCGGACGCTGGTGCTGGTGGCGAGCAAGACCTTCACCACCCAGGAGACCATGGCCAATGCGCGGCTGGTGAAGGGGTGGCTGGCGGAAACGCTGGGCGAGGACCGCGCCGCCACGCACATGGCCGCACTCTCCACCAACTTGCCGGCCTGCGCCGCCTTCGGCATCCCCTCCGAACGCGTCTTCCCCTTCGGCGATTATGTCGGCGGGCGGTTTTCCATGTGGTCCTCGATCGGGCTGTCATTGGCCTTGGCGCTGGGCTGGGACGCCTTCGAACGCATGCTGGCCGGCGCGCGCGCCATGGACACCCATTTCCTGCGCACGCCGCTGGAAGCCAACCTGCCAGTGCTGCTGGCCTTGACCGAGCTGTGGCACGTGAACGGCCTCGGGCTCTCGCGCCGCGCCGTGCTGCCCTATGATGAGCGGCTGCGCCGGCTGCCCGCGCATCTGCAGCAGCTCGAGATGGAGAGCCTGGGCAAGCGCGTGACGGTGGATGGCAGGCCGGTGCCGCATGCGACCGGCCCGGTGGTGTTTGGCGAACCTGGCACTTCGGCGCAGCACAGCTTCATGCAGCTGGTGCATCAGGGGCCTGAGCCGGTGCCGGCCGATTTCATCCTGGTCGCGCAGCCCGACCACCCCTGGGCGGAAAACCACCGCATCCTGCTGGCGCATGGCCTGGCGCAATCCGAGGGGCTGCTGGCGGGCAAGAATGCCGATCAGGTGCGCGCCGAAATGCGGGCCGCGGGCGCCGATGACGCGACGATCGAGCGGCTGCTGCCGCACCGGATTTTCCCGGGCGACCGGCCCAGCACCACCATCCTGCTGCCGCGGCTGGAGCCGCATAGTTTTGGCCAGCTGGTCGCTCTGTATGAGCACAAGGTGGCCGTGCTGGGTGCGCTGTGGGGCATCAACCCCTTCGACCAATGGGGCGTGGAACTGGGCAAGCAATTGGCCGACCCGCTGCTGGCCGAACTGCGCGCCACGACGCCCGAGCCGGCGCGGCATGATGCCTCGACGAACGGGCTGCTGCGCGAGATTCTCAGGCTGCGCGACGAGGCCTGAACCGCGCCCTATTCCGCCGGTGCGGCGTTGCGCACCGGCGGCTCGCCATGGCGCAGCAAGGGCCACATCGCCAGCAGCGTGGCCAGCAGCAGCAGCACCTCGATCCCATAGACCAGCAGATAGCCAGTGGCGCGCCCCAGCACCGGTGCCGCGCTGTTCATCACATCGCGCATCACGCCGCCGGCTGCCATGCCAAGCCCCGCCGCCGTGGCCTGCACCGCGCCCCAGGCGCCGAGTGCCATGCCGATCTGCTCGCGCGGGGCGTGGCGCATGGTGGCCGTCAAGGTGCCATGGCCGAACAGCCCGCCGCCGATGCCCACCACCAGGGCGCCGGCCGAAAGCAGCATGGGCGCGAAGAGCGGCGCCGCGGCCGCGATCATCAGGAAGCCGGGGATGCCCACCGCCGCCCCCATCGCCGCCATGCGAAACGCATCCCCGCCGCGGCCCAGGATGCGCGAGGCGGTGGCGAAGCCCAGCAACCCGCCGAAAGCCAGCGTCGCGGTCAACCAGGTGGTGCTGGCGACGGAGAGCTTCAGCACCTCGCCGCCGAAGGGTTCCAGCAACACATCCTGCATGGCGAAGCCGATCGAGCCCGCGCCCAGCACCACCAGGCGGCGCAGCGCCGGGCCATCGGCCAGGAAGGCATTCCAGCTTTCGGCGAAGCTCGGGATGCGGCGATCGAAGCGCGTGGCGTCGGGGTTGCGCGGCTCCTGCTGCCAGAGCGAGATGATGTTGAGGATGATGGTCAGCACCGCGGCACCCTGGATCACCTGGACCAGCTTGCCCGGGTTGAAATCCTGCAGGAGCCAGCCGAAGACCAGCGCCGAACCCACCATGCCGACCAGCAGCATGACGTACATCAGCCCGACCACCTGCGGCTGCTTGTCCTCGGGTGCGATGTCGGTGGCGAGTGCGAGGCCCACGGTCTGTACGGTGTGCAGGCCCGCACCCACCAGCAGGAATGCCAGGGCTGCCGCCGCATGGCCGATCCAGAGCGGTGCATTGCCCGACTCGCCCGCGCCCGCGAGCACCAGCAGCGCGAAGGGCATGATGGCCAGCCCGCCGAACTGCGTCATCGTGCCCATCCAGATGAAGGGCACGCGCCGCCATCCGAGCAGGGATTTATGGGTATCGGAACGGAAGCCCACCAGCGCGCGGAAGGGTGCGGCCAGCACCGGCAGCGCCAGCATGATGGCGACGAGGGAGGCGGGTACGCCCAATTCCACGATCATGACGCGGTTCAGCGTGCCGACCAGCAGGACCAGCGCCATGCCGACGGAAAGCTGAAACATCGACAGCCGCAACAGGCGCGAGAGCGGCACCTCGCGGCTCGCGGCATCGGCGAAGGGCAGGAAGCGGGGGCCCAGGGACAGCCAGCCCCGCATCAGGCGTTGGCTCGTGCGATTCATGGTCTCACCCGGTGGAAATCGCGGACGGCGACCTGGCCAGGGCTGAGTCCCCGCCAGGTCGCCGCCGCATCAGGATGGGCGGGCATGGCCGAGGATCGGCCCTGTCCGTCCACCCCTTGGGGTTACTGCAGTTTGGCCTTGACGTCGGCCACGCGCACGGCCGCGGGTGCGGCGAGTGCGGGTGGCGTAGCCTCGCTGGTGCGGGCAGGTGCCGCGCCGCGCAGGAAGGCCGGGAAGTAGGACGTATTGAGCAGCAGCGCCGTGTGCACGGACAGTGATGCGACAACAATGCCCAGGAAGAACAGCGGGATGCCCACAGTGGGCTTCACCACCAGCCACATCTTGCCATTGACCATGGTTGTGTTCCTCCTACTTCAGCCAAGGCGTCAAGATATAGGCCAGAATATGTGCCAGGGCTGAAATCATGAAGAAGGACCGCGTACCGTTGATCAGGTAGCTGTGCAATTCTTCCGCCTGGCCGACAGTCAGGCCCGTCGGGAAAACCTTATCGGGATCTGAAGGCATTCAATAAATCCTCCACGGATAAGACTGGTTGCGTGCGGGCCCTGCACGCCGGGGCCTTGAAGCCGGGCAAGCCTGCCTTGCGGCAGAACTGGTCCCGGGCGCGCGACGCAAGGCGGACGCCGCGCGGGCCTGGTGGGCCGAAGAGGGGCGGGACGCATGTCCCATGAGGGCTTGGACTCCCGAAGGCCGCAGCCAAATGTCAGATTTCGGAGACAGTGAATGTGTCCGACCAACTAGACATATCGGGCTTGGGGCTGTCAAGCGGAACGTTCTGAATTCGCAATATGATATTGTGGATATGGAATGATTTGCCGGCAGCCAGGCCAGAACCATCCATCTGGTCGATCAACCGGCGCGCACGAAAAAGGGCCGCCGGATCGCTCCGGCGGCCCCCAGGATCGGATCGAAAGGTCGATCAGACCGAGTAGTACATCTCGAACTCGACCGGGTGCGGCGTGTGTTCGAACTTGTACACTTCCGCCCACTTCAGCTCGATGTAGGACTCGATCTGGTCCTTGCTGAACACGTCACCGGCCAGCAGGAAGTCATGGTCCGCGGCCAGCGCGCCGAGCGCTTCACGCAGCGAGCCGCACACCGTGGGGATGCCCTTCAGCTCTTCCGGCGGCAGGTCGTACAGATCCTTGTCCATGGCTTCGCCCGGGTGGATCTTGTTCTTGATGCCGTCGAGGCCGGCCATCAGCATGGCGGCAAAGGCCAGATACGGGTTCGCGCCCGGATCGGGGAAGCGCACTTCCACGCGCTTGGCCTTCGGAGACGTCGCATACGGGATGCGGCAGGAAGCCGAGCGGTTGCGCGCCGAATAGGCCAGCAGCACCGGCGCCTCGAAGCCCGGGATCAACCGCTTGTAGCTGTTGGTCAGCGGGTTGGTGAAGGCGTTCAGCGCCTTGGCGTGCTTGATGATGCCGCCGATGTAGTACAGCGCCGTCTCCGACAGGTCGGCATAGGCATTGCCGGCGAAGGTCGGCTTGCCGTTCTTCCAGATCGACTGGTGGACGTGCATGCCCGAGCCGTTGTCGCCATAGATCGGCTTCGGCATGAAGGTGGCCGACTTGCCGTAGGAATGCGCCACGTTGTGGATGCAGTACTTGTAGATCTGCAGCAGGTCGGCCTGCTTCACCAGCGTGCCGAACTTCATGCCCAGCTCATGCTGCGACTGCGCCACTTCATGGTGGTGCTTCTCGATCTCGACGCCCATCTCACCCATGGTGGAGAGCATCTCGGCGCGCAGATCCTGCTCGCTATCCACGGGCGGAACCGGGAAGTAGCCGCCCTTCAGGCCCGGGCGGTGGCCCATATTGCCTTCCGGATAGTCCTTCATCGAGGCCTGCGGGCCTTCGATGCTGTCCAGCTGGTACATGCCGTAATTGCCGCCGGTGCCGAACTTCACATTGTCGAAGATGAAGAACTCGGCTTCGGGGCCAAAGAACGCCGTGTCACCGATGCCGGTGGCCTTCAGGTATTCCTCGGCCTTCTTGGCGGTGCTGCGCGGGTCGCGGTTGTAGCGCTGGCCGGTCGAGGGCTCATAGATGTCGCAGATCAGGATCAGCTGCGGCTTGGCCGAGAACGGGTCCATCACCGCGGTGCTCGGATCCGGCATCAGGATCATGTCGGACTCGTTGATGGCCTTCCAGCCACCGATCGACGAGCCGTCGAACATGAAGCCTTCCTCGAACACGTCGGGTTCGATGGTGCTGACATGCTGGGCGGTGTGCTGCCACTTGCCGCGGGGGTCGGTGAACCGCAGGTCCACGTATTCCACGCTGTTTTCCTTGATCATCTCCATGACCTTGGCCACGGCGTCGTTCGGCTTCTTTGCCATCGTCTTCAGTCGCTCCTTACAGTCAGCGTCCCGGTGTGCGTTCCGGCGGTCGCCCGCCGCCGCCGCTGCCAGCCCCGGGACGCTCTCCCCAGGCGGCGCGACGGAAACTCATTCAGACCGCGTCTTCGCCCCGTTCGCCGGTGCGAATACGGATCACTTCCTGGATGTCGGAGACGAAAATCTTGCCATCCCCGATCCGCCCGGTGCGCGCCGCGGCCATGATGGCCTCGATCGCACGTTCAGCCAGGGCATCGTCGCAGATCACCTCGATCTTCACCTTGGGCAGGAAATCCACCACGTATTCGGCGCCGCGATACAGCTCCGTATGGCCTTTCTGGCGGCCGAAACCCTTGGCTTCCACGACCGTCAGGCCCTGCAGCCCGATATCGTGCAGCGCGTCCTTCACCTCATCGAGCTTGAAGGGTTTGATGATGGCTTCGATCTTCTTCATCGCGTCCTGACTGGCATCGTGCTGTTGTGGCGTTTCCGGGCTTTTGGCCTCCATGCCGAGGCGCGCCGTGATGGCACGGCCGGGGTGGTGCCCACAATCCGGGGGGGCTGCACAAAACGCGATGCGATCCAGGTTTCGCCCAAGCCTCGATCAAGCTGCACGGAATTTGGGCGCCCCTCCCCCAGCCATGGCCTTGCGCAGCCGCCACAGCCCCCCATAAATGCGCCCATGTCCCAGCACGCCAGCGCTCCCGCCCCCGGCCGCCCGCAGAACCAGCTTCTGTCGGGCATCGGCACCACCATCTTCACCGTGATGTCGGCGCTGGCGAACCAGCACCAGGCGATCAATCTCGGCCAGGGCTTCCCCGATTATGACGGCCCGCCCGATGTGATCGAGGCCGCCGCCGCCGCCCTGAAGGATGGCCGCAACCAATACCCGCCGCTGACCGGCGTGCCGGAACTGCGCCAGGCGGTGGCCGCGCATAACAAGCGCTTCTATGGGATCGAGGTGGACCCCGACCGCGAGGTTGTCGTCACCTCCGGCGCCACCGAAGCCATCACCGCCTGCCTCGCCGCCGTGGTGAATCCCGGGGACGAGGTGGTGGTGATCGAGCCGCTCTATGACACCTATGTGCCGTCGATCCGCCTGCTCGGCGGCGTGCCCAAGATCGTGCGCCTGGCGCCGCCGAAATGGGAATTGCCCCGCGCGGAACTCGCAGCCGCCTTCACGCCGCGCACCAAGGCCATCCTGTTCAACACGCCGATGAACCCCACCGGCAAGGTCTTCACCACCGCCGAACTCGCCTTCATCGCGGACCTCGTCACCCGCCATGACATCTACGCGATCTGCGACGAAGTCTATGAACACCTGACCTTCGATGGCTGGAAGCACATCCCGCTGATGACGCTGCCGGGCATGCGCGCGCGCTGCATGCGCATCGGCAGCGCGGGCAAATCCTTCAACCTGACGGGGTGGAAGGTCGGCTATGTCACCTGCGATACATCCTTGCAGCCCAATGTCGCCAAGGCGCATCAGAACCTGACCTTCACCACGCCGCCCAATCTGCAGCGCGGCGTGGCGGTGGGGCTGGCCAAGGACAACGCCTATTTTGACGAATTCGCTGCCGCTCTCCAGGCCAAGCGGGACCTGCTGGATGCCGGGCTTCGCCGCCTGGGCTTCGGCGTGCTGGAAACCCGCGGCAGCTATTTCATCACGACCGATGTGCGCCCGCTCGGCTGGGCCGGCGATGACATGGCCTTCTGCCGCGCCATCACCGAACAGGCCAAGGTCACCGCCATCCCGAACAGCGCCTTCTATGCCGGTGCGAATCCGCCCAACCACTATGTGCGCTTCGCCTTCTGCAAGAACGAAGCCGTGCTGGAAGAAGCGCTGCGCCGCCTGGAAGCCTGGATCGCCGCAGACGGCGCCAAGGCGGGGTGAAACCCAGGCCCGGTTCGCGCGTTGCTGAGGGGTCAATCAGGAACCCCGCCATGCTCCGTTCAGGCACAGCCATTCTCGGCCTTGCAGTATTCTCGCTCCTGGCCTGCGCCCCGCCACCGCCGCAGGTCATCGTCATGCCAGCGCCCATGCCGCTCGCGCCGCGGGTCATAGACGGGCCAGCACCCGCCGAGCCGATGGCCGGCGTGATGCTCACACCCCAAGCGGTGGGCGACCGTGCCTATGGCGGCGGCGGCGCGGTGCTGGAGCACCGCAATGGCATGACCCGCCAATTGCCGTAGCGCGAAGGCCCCACCCTGCGCGGCACAATGGCCAGCAAAGGCGCGCATGGCATACCAAAACCATGAGCATGACTGGCCCAGCGCGCGAATGGGCGCCGCCGGCAGTCCGGCGAAAGCCCAGCAAACCATAGGTTTGCGCCCGGCGTTGGAGGGCGCAAAAGCTCATACCATCGCTCGCCTACGGCAAGAGATGGTATTAGGCTGCGCGTCGGAGGAAACAGCATGCCCGACACCCAGCCCGCTGGCGTGACGCAGCTCGACGTGTTGATCGTCGGCGCCGGCATCTCGGGCGTGGGCGCTGCCTATCACCTGACCCACCAGCGCCCCGGCACGCGCTTCCTGGTGCTGGAAGCGGCCGAGAGCTTCGGTGGCACCTGGTGGACGCATCGCTACCCGGGCATCCGCTCGGACAGCGACCTCTACACCTTCGGCTATCGCTTCAAGCCCTGGGTCGGCCCGCCCATCGCCACCGCCGAGGAAATCCGCAGCTATATGGGCGAAGTGATCGCCGAGAACGGGCTCGCGCCGCAGATCCTCTATCGCCACCGCATCACGACCGCCGAATGGTCGAGCGCCGATGCGTGCTGGACCGTGCATGCCACCCGCACCGACACCGGTGAGCCCGCCGTCTTCACCGCGAAATTCCTGTGGATGTGCCAGGGCTACTACAAGCACGAGCATGGCTACATGCCGCAATGGCCCGGCATGGAGCGCTTCGGCGGCCGCATCATCCACGCGCAGGAATGGCCCGACGATCTGGACTATACCGGCAAGCGGGTGGTGGTGATCGGCTCCGGCGCCACGGCCGCGACCGTGGTGCCGAACATGGCCGGCCGCGCCGCGCATGTGACCATGCTCCAGCGCACGCCCACCTATTTCCGCACCGGCCGCAACGCGATCGACATCGCCGACGAGTTGCGCACGCTGCAAGTGGATGAGAGCTGGATCCACGAAATCGTCCGCCGCAAGATGCTCTACGAATCCTGGCGCTTCACCGAGCGGACCTTCAGCGAACCCGACAAGGTGCGCACGGAATTGCTGGCCAATGTGCGCCGCCATCTCGGCGCGGATTACGACATCGAGAAGCATTTCTCCCCGCCCTACCGGCCCTGGCGGCAGCGCCTGGCCTTCATCCCCGATGCCGATCTGTTCAAGGCCATCGCGAGCGGCGATGCGAGCGTGGTGACCGACGAGATCGAGCGCTTCGACGAGACCGGAATCGCGCTGAAATCCGGCCAGCATCTGGATGCCGATCTGGTCGTCGCCGCCACCGGCTTTCACCTGAACATCATGGGCGACATCGCCTTCAGCATCGATGGCGAACCACTCGACTGGTCACAGACCGTGACCTGGCGCGGGATGATGTTCACCGGCGTCCCGAACCTCGCCTGGGTGTTCGGCTATTTTCGCGCCAGTTGGACGCTGCGCGCGGATCTGGTGGCCGATCATGTCTGCCGGCTGCTGGGCCACATGGCCGCGAAAGGGGCGCGCGAGGTGCGGGTGGCGCTGCGCGAGGAAGACCACAACATGCCCATCCTGCCCTGGATGGACCCCGAGGATTTCAACCCGGGCTACCTGACGCGCGGCATGCACCTGCTGCCCAGGCGCGGCGACAAGCGCGAATGGATGCACACCCAGGATTACTGGCGGGAGAAGGACGAAATCCCGGCCACGGATCTGGATGACGGGGTGTTCGTGTATCGGTGATGCGGCTCGTGGCACGCGGCCATGAGCCTCAGCCCCGCAAATCGTCCCCAATCGCTCGCAGCGCCGCCACCGGATCCGCCGCGCGGGTGATCGGCCGGCCGATCACCAGCCAATCCGCACCCGCCGCCACCGCATCCTCTGGTGTTGCGATCCGCGACTGGTCATCGCTCGCACTCCCCGCCGGGCGGATGCCAGGCACCACCAGATAGGGCGCGGCGCCAAAGGCATCGCGGATGCGGCTGATCTCCAGCGGGCTGCACACCAGGCCATCCGCGCCGGCATCCAGCGCCAGGCGCGCCAGCCGCAGCACCTGCTGCGCCGGCCCGCCGGAAACGCCGGTATCGGCCAGCGTGCCGGCATCCATGCTGGTCAGCACGGTCACGGCCAGGATGATGGGGCGTTCATCGGCGGCATCGGCCGCGTTGCGGGCGGCTGCGATCATCGCGGGCCCGCCGGCGGCGTGCAGCGTCAGCATGGCCGGCCGCAGCGGCAACAGGCTGCGCACCGCACCGGCCACCGTGTTCGGGATGTCATGCAGCTTCAGGTCCAGGAAGACCGGCGCCTGCGCCGCCACCTGCGCGAAGGCCGCAGCACCCCCGGCGCAGAACAATTCCAGCCCCAGCTTCATCGGCCCGGCATGGGGCGCAAGCCGCCCGGCCAATGCCGCCGCACTCGCACCATCGGCCATGTCGAGCGCGGGGATGATCCGCTGCGCGCCGCGCGGTCGGGCCAGCATCAGGCGCGGCGCGGGCGCAGGATGATCTGCGGCGGACCGCCATTGACGATTTCGCGCAATTCCTTGCCGGGCTTGAAGAAGGGCGCGGCCTTGCCGGGCACCTCCACCGCCTCGCCGGTGCGGGGGTTGCGGCCGGTGCGGGCGTCGCGGCGCTTCACGCTGAAGGCGCCGAAGCCGCGCAGTTCGACACGCCCGCCATCGGCCAAGGTGTCGCTGATGCGATCGAAGATCACGCTGACCAACGTCTCCACATCCTGCTGGCGCAGATGCGGGTTGTCGGCGGCGAGCTGTGCGATGAGTTCGCTTTTGGTCATGGTCTGGGGGCGGCCATCATTCGGGCGCACGCTCGCCCGGACCGCTCAGCCTGTCAACGCGCTAATGTGGCCCGCAACCCCTGCTGGCCCCACCATTGCGCCTGCATCACACGCAAAATGCCTTCCGTTCCGGTCGCGAGCAGCCGTTCGGCGAGCGGCCGCGTCTCGATGGTGCGGACCGGCAGACTCTGCGGCACCTGGCGCTCGGCCTCCAGCCATTCGCGCGCTTCGCGCTCGCCGCCCAGCGTATCCACGAGGCCCGCCTCCTGCGCGCGGCGGCCGGTCATGACGCGGCCATCGGCGATGGCGCGCACCGCCGGCTCCTCCATGTTGCGGGCCGCCGCGACCATGCCGACGAACAGGCCATGCATGTCCTGCACGGTCTGCTCCAGGCTCGCACGGCCCTCGGGCGTCAGCGGGCGGAAGGGGCTGGGCTGGTCCTTCAGCGTGCCCGACGCCACCGTTTCCGGCCGCACGCCCAGGCGCGCCAGCAACTCCGACGCATCGAAGGATTGCAAAATGACGCCGATCGAGCCGGTCAGCGTGCCTTCGCGCGCGAAAATCCGGTGCGCGGGCAAGGCGACCATATAGCCCGCGCTGGCCGCGGTCGCGCCCATGGTCGCGACCACCGGCTTGTTCTGCGCCACACGGCGAATCGCGGCATGCAGCGCCTCGCCGCCGGCCACCGTGCCGCCGGGGCTGTCGATCGCCACGATCAGGGCGCGCACATGGCTGTCACGCGCCACACGCTCCAGCGCCTCCAGCACGCGGCGGTCCTCGGTGATCGCGCCCCGCACATCCAGCCGCGCGACATGGGCGGCGGGCACCGGGTCCAGATCGGCGGGCAGGAAGGCCCAGGCCAGCCCGGCTAGGGCCGCCACGGCAAAGACCCGCCAGAACACCAGGCGGCGCTTGAGACGGCGGCGGTCGAGCAGCAGATCAGCTTCGAGGGACATGCCCTCCAGATGGGGCATGCAAGGGCGCAGGGGAAGTGCCATTCCGGCGACGCATGCCACACAGCCGCCCGCGCAGGCCCGGCACGCTCTTGCCGCGCAGGCGCGCCGCGCGTATGTAGCGGCCCGCCGGAGTGTAGCTCAGCCTGGTAGAGCACTGTGTTCGGGACGCAGGGGCCGGAGGTTCGAATCCTCTCACTCCGATATCCCTTCGGCAGGACCCCCACGCCTTGCGCATCCTCTTCCTAGGCGACATCGTCGGCCGCTCCGGCCGTGATGCCCTGACCACCCACCTGCCCGATATCCGCGCCCGGCTACGCGCCGAACTGGTGGTCGTGAACGGTGAAAACGCCAGCCACGGATTCGGCCTGGCGCCGGACATGGCGCGCGCCTTCTTCACCGCCGGCACGGATGTCATCACGCTCGGCAACCACGCCTGGGACCGCAAGGAAATCATCCCCTATCTGGCGGAAGAGCCGCGCATCATCCGGCCGGCCAACTTCCCGCCCGGCACACCCGGCGCCGGCCACTTCATCGCCGTCCTGGCCGATGGCCGAAAAGCACTCGTCATCAACGCCATGGGCCGGCTGTTCATGGAACTGCTCGACGACCCCTTCCGCGCCGTGCAGGCGCTGGTCCAAGCCCACCCGCTGGGGCGCGCCGTGCAAGCCTCCATCATCGACATCCACGCCGAAGCCAGCAGCGAAAAAGCCGCCATGGCCACCAGCTTCGATGGGCTGGCCAGCCTCGTCATCGGCACCCACACCCATATCCCCACCGCCGACCACCGCATCATGCCAGGCGGCACCGCCTTCATGACCGATGCCGGCATGTGCGGCGACTACGACAGCGTCATCGGCATGCAGAAAGCCCCGGCCAGCATGCGATTCTGGCGCCGAGTGCCAGCCGAAAAACTCGCCCCGGCCGAAGGCGAAGCAACCCTCTGCGGCCTGCTGGTGGTCACCGACGACACCACCGGCCTCGCCACCACCTGCGCCCCATTGCGATACGGCGGTTGCCTGGCGCCGATCTGGCCAGAGGTGTGAGGTTGCGCTGGTGATCCTGGGGAGGGACGCCGTCCCTCCCCAGACCCCACCCAGCCAAGGGCCGAAAGGCCCTTGGATCCCAGGTGTTTTGGCCAAGGTGAGGGAGGGGCTTCATCGCGGGCGACCTTGATGATGGGTGCGCCTTGCCCCTCCCTCACCTTGGCCATGACTCTCGTCGGGTCCAGGGGCGACACGCCCCTGGCGGGGTGAGGTTTGGAGAGGGGCAGCGCCCCTCTCCAAGGGCCACCTGCCCGGCCCCGCTACCTCCGCCCGGTGAACAGCACCGCGGTCAGCATGCCGCTGACGGCGATGGCGGCGCCGGCGAGTTGCAGCGGCCCCATGGTTTCGCCCAGCACGCCCCAGGCCAGCAGCAGGGCCGAGACCGGCACGAAGACCGAGAGGGTGCTGGCCCGTGTGGGTCCCAGCAGGTCCAGGCTGCGGGCGAACATGCCCATGGCCAGGATGCCCAGCAGCACGCCTTGCGCCAGGATCATCCAGAGTTGCAGGCTGACCGGCAGGGCCAGGAAGTCGCTGGCCGCGAAGGCCAGCCAGGGTGGCGCGACGAGGATCGCTGATGCCACGGCGACGGCGGAGGCAGCCGGGATGGCCGGCAATTGCCACAGGCGCAGGAGTGCGCCGAAGACACCCCATGTGCCGCCCGCGGCGATCAGCAGCAGGTCGCCTTTCCAGACATCGGGCCTGTCGGTGGCCAGGCCCTCCCAGCCGATCATGAGCACCCCCAGGATCATGGTGGCGAGTGCGGCCAGGCGCCCGCGCGTGGGTTTTTCGTCAAGCAGGATCCAGCCGGCGATGGCGGCGACCACGGGTGCCGTCA
>JAIXVH010000331.1 GCA_027483125.1 Acetobacteraceae bacterium
GCAAGCTGGCCGTGGCCGAGCAGCGGCGCAGCGTGGAGGTCGGGCTGGAAGCGGCCCTGGCCGAGGCGGTGGCGGAGCCCGCGGGCGATGCACCGGTTGCCGCCGTGGCCGAGCCGGCCGCCGAGGCTGGGACCGTGGCCGAGGCCGCGCCGATCGAAGCACCCGCACCGGCCGACACCGCCGCCCCCGAAGCCCCCGCCGAGGAAGGCGAACACCCCGGCCGCGTGGTCTCCATCGAGCAGGACATGGCCCCGCCCGAGACACTCGGCGGCGAGCCCGCCGAAGCCGCGCCCGCGGCCGAGGAAGACGACGAAGAGGACGAGGAAGAAGAAGCCGCCGCCGAGGAGCGCGCCCAGCGCCGCGCCCAGCCGCGCTTCCTGCGCAACTACAAGATCCAGGAAGTCATCAAGCGCCGCCAGATCATGCTGATCCAGGTGGTCAAGGAAGAACGCGGCGGCAAGGGTGCCGCGCTGACCACCTATATTTCGCTGGCCGGCCGCTATTCCGTGCTGATGCCCAACAGCCCGCGTGGCGGTGGCGTCTCGCGCAAGATCACCTCGATGACCGACCGCCGCCGCCTGCGCGAGGTGATCGAGGAGCTGGACCTGCCGACCGGCATGTCCATCATCGTGCGCACCGCTGGCGCGCAACGCCCCAAGCCCGAAATCCGGCGCGACTGCGAATCCCTGCTGCGGCTGTGGGATTCCATCCGCGAACGCACGCTCGCCAGCGTCGCACCCGCGCTGATCTATGAGGAAGCCGACCTCATCAAGCGCGCCATCCGCGACGGCTATGCCCGCGATGCCGAGGAAATCCTGGTCGAGGGCGAGGATGCCTACGGCCAGGTGCGCGACTTCATGCGCATGCTGATGCCCGATGCCGCGCGCAAGGTGCAGCTCTATCGCGACGGGCCGATGCCGCTGTTTGCGCGCCACGGCGTCGAGGCGCAGCTGGAGGCGATGCACAATTCCACCGTGCAGCTGAAATCCGGCGGCTATATCGTCATCAACCAGACCGAGGCGCTGGTCGCGATCGACGTGAACTCCGGCCGCTCCACCCGTGAGCGGAACATCGAGGACACGGCCTATCGCACCAACCTGGAGGCCGCCGATGAAATCGCGCGGCAGCTGCGGCTGCGGGACCTGGCGGGCCTCATCGTCATCGACTTCATCGACATGGATGCGTCGAAGCACGACAACGCCGTCGAACGCCGCCTGAAGGACGCGCTGCGCCAGGACCGCGCGCGCATCCAGGTGGGCCGCATCAGCCATTTCGGCCTGCTGGAGATGTCGCGGCAACGCCTGCGCCCCAGCCTGATGGAGCAGACCTTCGTCACCTGCCCGCATTGCGCCGGCCGCGGCCTGATCCGCAGCCCGGAAAGCACCGCGATCCAGGTGCTGCGCGCCATCGAGGAGGAAGGTGCCAAGCGCCGCGCCGCCGAGATCATGGTCCATGTGCGACCCGAGGTCGCGATGTATCTGCTGAACCGCAAGCGCGACCGGCTGATGCAGATCGAGGAACGCTTCGGCATGGGCATCCAGTTCAGCGTGGATGACACGCTGTTGGGCACCACGCATCGTATCGAGAAGCTGCGCAACGCCGAGCCGCGCGCCATCGAGCAGGAGCGCGCGCCCAGCGCCATCCGCATCGAGACCCTGGTCGAGGAACCCTTCGAGGAGGGCGAGGCGGTCGAGGTCGAGGACGAGGCCGTGCCCGGCGAAACCGCGGCCGAGGGCGAGACCCGTCGCCGCCGCCGCCGCCGCCGTGGCGGCCGGCGCGAGGGCCAGCCGGCCGAGGGTGCCGCACGCGCCGAAGGCGATGCCGAAGCCCCGGCCGAGGATGCCGCCGAGCCGGCCGAAGGCGCCGAAGCCGCCGAGGGCGCCCCGCCCGCCGAGGATGGCGCGCCTGGCGATGACCGCCCGCGCCGCCGCCGCGGCCGTCGCGGTGGCCGTCGCCGGCGCGAGGGCATGCCCGAAGGTGCGACCAGCACCGAGGATGACGCCGGCGACGACGCCGCCGAGGACGAAGCGCCGGAGGAAGCCCCGCCCGCGCCCACGCGACCGCGCCCCGCGCCCGCGCCGCGCTATGCCGGCCCCACGCCCGCCAATCCCTTCGCGGATTCCGTGGACCCGATCATGGCCGCGATGGACGCCGCCGAACGCGCGGCCGAGGAAGCCGCGGTGCGCCGCACCATGCCCACCCCACCGCCCGTGCTGGTTCCCGTGGTGGAAGCCCCGCCGCCGGCGCCCGTGATGGCCGAGCCTGCCCCCGAGCCTGCCCCGGTGGCCGAGGCCCCCGTGGCCGAACCCGCGCCTGTGCCCGCGCCAGTGCCGGAACCGGCCCCGCCGCCGCCCGCCCCCGTGGTCGTGCCCGTGGTCGCGCCGGTGGTGGAAGCCCCGCCGCCGCCGCCCGAGCCGGTCATCGCCCCCCCGGTGCAGCCCGTGCCGGTCGAGGCGCTGGCCGATGCGCCGAAGAAGCGCGGATGGTGGAAGCGCTGAGCCATCTGCGGGGCGATCGCCCCGCAGGCCCTGCCCACCGTCGGGTGTAAGCCCGCCACAGCGTGAGGGCGGCTCACCCCCTCACGCTTCCGGAGTCTCTGCGATCAACCGCATGGATGGCTCCATCCATGCGCATCGCGCCCTACCCCAGCGTGATTCCCGCCTCGCGGATGATTTGCGTCAGCTGGCTGCGCTGGGTGGCCAGCCAATCGGCGAAGACCTCTGGCGTATTGCCCACCATGATCGCGCCCGCCGGGTCCATGCGCGCGCGCACCGCCGCCGAGCGGATCGCCGTGCCCGCCGCCGCGCCCATGCGCTCGATGATCGGCCGCGGCGTGCCGGCGGCGGCGAACAGCCCATTCCAGTCATTCAGGTCGAAGCCGGGGAAGCCCGATTCCGCCAGTGTCGGCACATCTGGCAGCGATGGCACCCGCGCCAGGCTGGTCACCGCCAGCACGCGCGCCCGCCCGGCCTGCACCGGCGGCCGGATCGAGGAGGTGGTGATCAGCACCGCATCCACCACCCCCGCCGTGATGTCGCGCGCCGCATCCGCGCCGCCGCGATAGGCTGCATGCACGATGCGGATACCGGCGCGCTGCTCGAAGGCGGCCAGCGCCAGATGCGCCATGCCGGCCGCCGGCGGCGTGCCCACACTGATGCTGCCCGGCCGCGCCCGGGCGGCGGCAATGAACTCGCCGATGTTGCGCGCCGGGAAGTCGTGCTTGACCGCGATCACCTGCGGAAAATTCGACAGCTGCGTGACGGGCACGAAGCTGGTGGCGTAGTCGAACGGCACCTCGCGCATCAGCACCGGGTTGGTCAGCTGGTTCGCGGCATCGACCAGGAAGGTGTAGCCGTCGCGCGGGGATTGCAGCAGCGCGCTGGCGGCGACCACAGCATTGCCGCCGGTGCGGTTCTCCACGACGATCTGCTGCCCCAGCACTTCCTGCAATTCGGCGGCCACCGCGCGCGCCGCCGTATCGGCAGCGCCACCGGCGGCGAAGGCCACGATCCAGCGGATGGTGCGGTTGGGCCATTCGCCCTGGGCCAGGGCCGGGGAGGCCAGCGCCAGAGCGCCAAGGCCGGCCAGCGAACGGCGGGTGATGCGCGGTGTCATGCTCGTCTCCCTCGGGGTGGGTGGTCAGGAATTCTCGCGGCCGATGCGCCGTTCGAAGGCGGCGATCTCCTCCTCATGCGACAGCGTGAAGGCCAGCTCGTCGATGCCCTCCAGCAGGCAGCGCCGCGCGAAGGGGTCGATCTCGAAGGGATGCGCCACGCCATCGGCGTCGATGACCTGCTGCGCCTGCAAATCCACGGTCAGCTCGGCGCTGGGCTCGGCCTCGGCGCGGGCGATCATGGCGGCGACCGTGGCCTCCGGCAGGCGCACCGGCAGCAGGCCGTTCTTCAACCCGTTCTGCGCGAAGATGTCACCGAAGGAGGGCGCGATGACGGCGCGAAAGCCATGCCCATGCATCGCCCAGACCGCGTTCTCCCGCGATGAACCACAGGCGAAGTTGCGCCCGCCGAGCGCGATGCGCGCGCCCTGCCATTGCGGTCGGTCGAGCGGGAAATCCGGCGCCCCGCGCAAATCGCGGAACAGGCAGGCGCCGTGATCGGCATCGCGCGGCAAATGCAGGAAGCGCGCGGGCAGGATCTGGTCGGTGTCGATATTGTCGCGCGCGAAGGGCACGGCGATGGACCGGACGGGGCGGAAGCGTTCCATCACAGCGTCCGGATATCAGTGATGCGCCCGGTCACGGCGGCGGCGGCGGCCATGGCGGGGGACATCAGATGGGTGCGCACGCCAGGCCCCTGCCGGCCGCGGAAGTTCCGGTTGGAGGTGGCGGCGATGCGCTCGCCCGGCGCGCCGATTTCGCCATTGGTGCCCAGGCACATGGAACATCCGGCCTCGCGCCATTCGAAACCGGCATCGAGGAAGATCCGGTGCAGCCCTTCCTCCTCCGCCGCGCGCTTCACGGGGGCCGAGCCCGGCACCACCCAGGCGCGCAGGCCATCGGCCACGCGGCGCCCCTGTGCGATGGCCGCCGCGGCGCGCAGATCCTCCAGCCGGCCATTGGTGCAGGAGCCGATGAAGACGCGATCCACCGCCAGCCCTTCCAGGGCCTGGCCGGGGTGCAGCGCCATGTAGTCCAGCATGGCCGTCAGTTCCGCGCGGCGCGCGGCATCCGGCTCGGCGGCGGGGTCGGGCACCAGCCCATCCACCGCGATCGCCTCCTGCGGGGAAGTGCCCCAGGTGACGGTGGGCGCGATCTCCGCGGCATCCAGCGTGACCTCGGCATCGAACACCGCATCGTCATCGCTGCGCAGCGCGCGCCAGCCTTCGACGGCGCGGTCCCAGTCCGCCGGCGCATAGGGGCGGCCCTGGAGATAGGCGAAGGTGGTCTCATCCGGCGCGACCATGCCCGCCCGCGCGCCGGCCTCGATCGACATGTTGCACAGCGTCAGCCGCGCTTCCATCGACAGCGCGCGCACCGCCGGGCCGGCATATTCGATGACATGCCCGGTGGCACCCGCCGTGCCGATGCGCGCGATGATGTGCAGGATCATGTCCTTGGCCGTGACACCCGGGCCCAGCCTGCCCTCCAGCGTGATGCGCATGGCGCGCGGCTTGCGCTGCCACAGGCATTGCGTGGCCAGCACATGCGCAACCTCGGTCATGCCGATGCCGAAGGCCAGCGCGCCCAGCGCGCCATGGGTGGAGGTGTGGCTGTCGCCGCAGACGATCAGCATGCCGGGCTGGCTGATGCCCTGCTCGGGGCCCACGACATGCACGATGCCCTGGCGCGCATCGTCGAGGCCGAACAGCGTAAAGCCTTCCTGCGCGGCATTGCGCGTCAGCGAGGCGACCATCTCGCGCAGTTCGGGGTTGGCGATCTCGGCCACGCGCCGCGTGTCGGTCGGCATGTAATGGTCGGGTGTTGCGAAGGCGCGGTCCGGCGCGCGCAGTTTTGCGCCACGCGCGCGCAGCATCTCGAAGGCGGGCGCGGTGCCGTCATGCAGCAGGTGACGATCGACATAGAGCAAGGTCTGCCCGTCCTCGCGTTCGAGCACGCGATGGCGATTCCAGATCTTCTCGAACATGGTCGGCATGGGCCGTTCCTTCCCTGGGCGCGACGGTGGGGGGTGGAAGGTTGCGACGTCAAGGCTTGCCCAACCGGCCCGCATCCCCGATACACCCCCGCATGCGCGCTGACGCCACCCAATTGTACGAGCAGATCACGGCCTCCGTGTCCCTGCTGAGGAGGCATCTTTGACTGGGATGCCGCCAATCGCCGCCTCGAGGAACTGAACGCCCTCGTCGAAGACCCGACGCTGTGGAACAAGGCCGACCAGGCCCAGAAGGTGATGCGCGAGCGCACCAGGCTGGATGCGCAGATCAAGGGCGTGCTGGCCCTGGAACGCGGCGTGGCCGACGCGATGGAGCTGATCGAACTGGCCGAGGCGGAGGGCGATGCGGACACCGCGAATGCCGCCGTGGCCGACCTGCACGCCTTCGCCGCCGACGCCAAGCGCCGTGAGATCGAAAGCCTGCTTTCGGGCGAGGCGGATGCGAATGACGCCTATCTGGAAGTGAACGCCGGCGCCGGCGGCACCGAGGCGCAGGACTGGGCGCAAATGCTGCTGCGCATGTACATGCGCTGGGCTGAAGCGCATGGCTACAAGGCGGTGCTGACCGAAGAATCCGAAGGCGAGCAGGCCGGCCTGAAATCCGCCACGCTGCAAGTGACCGGCCCCAACGCCTATGGCTGGCTGAAGACCGAAACCGGCGTGCACCGCCTGGTCCGCATCAGCCCGTTTGACGCCGCGGCGCGCCGCCAGACCAGCTTCGCCAGCGTCTATGTGTACCCGGTGATCGACGACAAGATCGAGATCGAGATCAACCCCGCCGACCTCAAGACCGACACCTTCCGCGCCTCCGGCGCCGGCGGCCAGCACGTCAACAAGACCGAATCCGGCGTGCGTTTCACGCATATCCCGACCGGGATTGTCGCGGCCTCCACCCAGGATCGCAGCCAGCACCGCAACCGCGTGATCGCGATGGATATGCTGAAGGCGCGTCTCTACGAGCTGGAGCTGCGCAAGCGCGAAGCGGTGGCCGATGGCATCGAGGCCGGCAAGACCGATATCGGCTGGGGCCACCAGATCCGGAACTATGTGCTGCAACCCTACCAGCTGGTGAAGGACCTGCGGACCAATCTGGAAAAGGGCAACCCCGACGCCGTGCTGGATGGCGACCTCGATGAATTCATGGCCGCCGCCTTGGCCCAGCGCGCCGGCACCACCCGCAGTGATGCGAGCGCGTCGGCGCGATGATGCTGCCCGCCGGTGAGCGCATCTACGCCATCGGCGATATCCATGGCTGCCTGGACAAGCTGCGCGCCCTGCACGGCACGATCCGTGCCGATCTGAAGGCGCATCCATGCCGGCGCTTCACCGTGGTGCATCTGGGCGACTACATCGATCGCGGGCCTGATTCCGCCGGCGTGGTGGCCTTCCTGCGTGCCTCTGACCTGCCTTGCGTGAACCTGATGGGGAACCATGAGGCCACCGCGCTGGCCGCGCTGTCGGGCGATGGTGCCGCCTGCGCCGATTGGATCGCCTATGGCGGGGACACGGCGCTGCGCTCCTGGGGTTGCGACCCGGAAGGCCCGCGCAGCGCCTGGCGCCTGCCGGAGGCAGACCTGGCCTGGATGCAGGGCCTGGCCCTGACCCATCGCGCCGGCCCTTATGTCTTCGTGCATGCCGGCGTGCGCCCCGGCGTGCCGCTCGACGCCCAGGACCGCGAGGACCTGCTGCGCATCCGCCGCCCCTTCCTGGACAGCGATGCGGATCACGGCGCGATCATTGTGCATGGCCATACGCCCACCCGTGGTCGTGAACCGGAACGCCACGCCAACCGGATCAACCTGGACAGCGGCGCGGTGTTTGGTGGGCCCTTGAGTTGCGGGGTGTTCGAGGGCGCGAAGGTGGAGTTTCTCTCGGCGTAATCGATAGTCTACATCTATCGCCAAGATCGAAACACCCAGCTCACACCTATCGCTCCACCCTGCCATCTTCTGCCTATCAGGACGGCCCATCCCGGACCGCCCCGACACAGGAACAGGAGACCGAGCCATGACCCCAATCGCCCGCCGCGCCGGCTTCGCCGCCATCGCCGCCGCCGCCGCTTTCGCCTTCGCCACCCCCGCCCAGGCCGGCACGCAGTTCTGCGGCGGCCATCTGGTGGCCGACAGCGTCTACCAGACGGTGACCAGCAACGGTTCCTCGGCGCGGGTGGAATTCTTCCTGCAGCTGCGCAACAGCCGCGGCCAGCCGGTGTCCTACACGCTGGAGGTGCGACACAACGGCCTGCATGGCCGCCCCGATCCGCACCGCGTGCGCAGCCTTGCCGCCTGGCAGTCGGAGCGGATCTCGCTGGGCTACACCACGGTGCAGAACGCAGCGGGCACCGGTGCGCCCAGCCCCGCGCAGGTGGCGCAATCCATCCGGATCACCTGCTCTTAGGCTTCGGCCTCGGGTAGAGAGGTTTTCCAGGACGCCGCTCCGGTCCCGCAGACCGGGGCGGCGGACCTGCGCGCGGGATCGGCTGCATGGGTTCCACGCGCACCTCGGCATCCTTGCCCTCGGCGCGGTTCGCGGCCTCGAGGAAGCGATGCGCCACATCGGCGGCCACTTCGAACTGCGTCTCCCGCGACAGGATGCGAATGGTGCCGATGGAATCGCGCGTCACATGCCCGCGTTTGCACAGGAAGGGCAGCAGCCATTTCGGGTCGGCGCCATCCTGCCGGCCCACATCGCAATGGAACCACACGGCGCCGCTCTCGTGCCGGCGCGGCGCGACGGGCGCGGCGCGCTGGGAGATATCGGCCAGTTCCTCAGGCGCCGGCAGCGGGCCGCGCAGCAGCTTGATCAGAGCTGCGGCCAGGGCCGGGGCGGGCGCGTCGAATTGCGCGGCCAGCGCCGCATCGGCCTCTTCCGGCGTTTCGGCCGCCAGCGCGCGGGCGCGTTCCAGCAGGCGTTCGGCGTCACGCGCGCGCACCGCATCGGCATCCGGCGCGGGCACCCAGGCGGCGTTGATGCGCGCGGCCTGCAACAGGCGTTCGGCAATGCGCCGCTTGGGCAGCGGCACCATCAGCAGGGAGGTGCCCTTGCGGCCCGCGCGGCCGGTGCGGCCGGAACGGTGGGTCAGTGTTTCGGGGTCGCGCGGCAAATCGGCATGGATGACCAGCGCCAGGTCCGGCAAATCCAGCCCGCGCGCCGCGACATCGGTCGCCACGCAGACCCGCGCGCGGCCGTCGCGCAGCAGGTGCAGGGCGCGGTTGCGCTCCGCCTGGGACATTTCGCCCGAGAGTGCGACGGTGGAAAACCCGCGCTCCGTCAGGCTGCCCGACAGCCGCGCCACTTCCGCGCGCGTGCCGGCAAACACCATCGCCAAGGTCGGGTCGAGCAGGCGCAGCGCGTTGACCACCGCGCGCTCCATGTCCTGCGGGGCGACCAGCGTGGCCTGGTGCGCGATATCGCCATGCTGCTCGCCGCCGGTGGAGACCGCCAGCCGCAGCGCATCCTTCTGGTAGCGCCGCGCCATCTCGGCGATCGGCTTGGGCACGGTGGCGCTGAACATCAGCGTGCGGCGGGTGGCGGGGGCGGCGTCCAGGATGGCTTCCAGCTCCTCGCGGAAGCCCATGTCCAGCATCTCGTCCGCCTCATCCAGCACCACGGCCTTCAGCGCCGAAAGCTCCAGATTGCCGCGGTCGATATGGTCGCGCAGGCGGCCCGGCGTGCCGACCACAATATGCGTGCCGCGCATCAGCATGCGGCGTTCGGCGACCGGGTCCATGCCGCCCACGCAGGTGGTGATCTGGCCGCGTGCCTCGGCGTAGAGCCACTTCAATTCGGTGGCGACCTGCAGGGCCAATTCCCGGGTGGGTGCGATGACGAGGGCCAGCGGCAGGCCGGGCGCGCCCAGCCATTCCGCGCCATCCAGCAGGTCCTGCGCCAGGCCCAGGCCGAAGGCGACGGTCTTGCCGGAGCCGGTCTTGGCGGAGACCAGCAGGTCCATGCCGGGCGGTGCCTCCAGCACGGCGGCCTGGACCGGGGTGGGCTGGGCATAGTCGCGCGCGGCGAGCGCGTCACGCAGGGGCTTGGGAAGATTGGCGAACATCGCGCGCGTCATGCGCGCTTTCGAGGCGGCGCGCCAGCGGGGAAGGCGTGACAGCCTGTTCACGCGGCATAATTTCGGTCGTTTTTGCAATTCGGGCGCGATTTTTTCGCCGCTCGCCGGTTCCCGCCGGGGCGGATGCGGCCTAGGACGCGCTCCTATCGGTTCCGGGAAGGCTGGTTACAATCCATGGAAGATGTGTGGTGGCTGTCGCTGCTGGCGGTGGCGATGGGCGTGACTGGCCTGGTCTCGGGGCTGTTGGCAGGGCTGTTCGGCGTGGGCGGCGGCATCGTGATCGTGCCGCTGCTGTTCTATATCCTGCCCTGGTTCGGCGTGCCGGATGACCTGCACATGAAGGTGGCGGTGGCCACCTCGCTTGCCACCATCATTCCCACCTCCATCGTGTCCGCCCGCAAGCATCTGGCCACGGGCGCGATGGATGTGCCGCTGTTGCGCAGCCTGGTGCCGTCCATGCTGGTGGGCGTGCTGATCGGCACGGCGCTGGCCATCATCACCAAGGGCCCGGGGCTGACCTTCGTCTTCGCCAC
>JAIXVH010000159.1 GCA_027483125.1 Acetobacteraceae bacterium
AGTGCGTCAAATACGGCGCGAAATCAGTAACTTTCTCGTATCGCACCCGCCCGCTCGGGTTCGATTGGCCGGAGCAATTCAGCCAGAAACCGCTGCTGACCAAAGTCGAGGGCCACACCGCCACGTTCCTCGATGGCACGACCAAGCATGTCGACGCGATCGTGCTGTGCACCGGCTATCAGCATTATTTTCCGTTCCTCGCCGACGATCTGCGGCTGGTGACGAACAACGTGCTTTATCCCGACAACTTGTGGCAGGGCGTGGTGTGGCAGCACAATCCGAAGCTTTTCTACATCGGGATGCAGGACCAGTTCTTCACGTTCAACATGTTCGACGCGCAGGCGTGGTATGTCCGCGATCTGATCCTCGGCCGCTTGCCGATCCCCGATGCCGAGGCTCGCGCCGCATCTGGCGCGCGAATTGCGCGGCGGGCCGACCACGCTGGATGCCGGGCTGCAACGCGCCATCGAGCGCATCGCCGATGACGCGCTGCGCAACCTGCCCGACCGCGCCTCCATCGCCATCATGCTGGCCGAGACGCGCACGCGCGAAGTCCGCGCCGTGGTCGGCGGCGCCTGGATGGCCGAGGGCCGCGCGGGCGCGCTGGACCTTTCGCGCGCGGTGCGCTCACCCGGATCGGCGTTGAAACCCCTGCTCTACGCACTGGCCTTCCAGGAGGGCGTGGTGCAGCCGGGCACGCTGATCTCCGACATGCCGCGCGTCTTCGGCCAATATGCGCCGGAGAATTTCGACCGCGGCTTCGCAGGGCAGGTGAGTGTGGCCGATGCCCTGCGCCAATCCTTGAACCTGCCGGCGGTGGCGCTGCTGCACGAACTCGGCCCGGTGCGCTTCGCGGGCGTGCTGAAGACGGCGGGGGCGGCGCCGCGCTTGCCGGCGGGTGCGGACCCGTCATTGCCGCTGGCGCTGGGCGGTGTGGGTGTGACTTTGCGCGACATGGTGGCGCTGTACACGACGCTCGCCGACCAGGGCCGCGCGCGGCCGCTGCTGATCCGCCCCGGCCCCCGCGCGGAGCCGGTGCGCGCGCTGGAAGCCCATGCCGCGCGGCTGACCGCGGGGGTGATGGTGCAGCCCTTCCCCAGCGGCGGTCCGCAGGGTGTCGCGTGGAAGACCGGCACCAGCTGGGGCGGGCGCGATGCCTGGGCGATGGGCTTTGATGGTTCGCATGTCGCGGGCGTGTGGGTCGGCCGGCCGGATGGCACGGCGATCCCGGGTGCGACGGGTGCGAGGCTCGCGCTGCCGATCCTGGCGCGGGTGATGGAACTGGTGCCCAATGCGCCGCTGACGCCGTTGCGCCCGCGGAGCACGGCGCCGGTCATGGCGGAGATTCCGGATCGGCTGCGGCTGTTATTCCCTCCGCCCGGCGCGGTGCTGGAGGCCAATCCGGTCGTGCTGCGGGTGGCCGGCGGGCGGCGGCCGATGAACTTCCTGGTCGATGGCGCGCCGATTGAGACCGACCCGGCCAGGCGTGATGCCGGCTGGCAGCCGCCGGGGCCTGGGGTGTACCGCATCACGGTGCTCGATGCGGAGGGTGCCGCGGCGGGGGCGACGATCAGGGTGCGCTGAAAAAAGCCCGGCGCGAGCGGGCTGCTCGCGCCGGGCCGGGAAGATGCCGGGGCCATTGGCGCCCCGGCGGTGCGGGCTCAGCCGCCGGCGGGGCCGCGTTCGCCCTGCGGGCCAGCGGGGCCGCGTTCGCCCGTCGGGCCGGCGGGGCCAGCCGGGCCAGGCAGGCCAGCCGGGCCAGCCGGGCCCTGCGCACCGGGCGGACCCATCGGGCCGGCCGGACCAGCCGGACCCATCGGGCCAGCCGGGCCCATCGGACCAGCAGCACCAACGGCGCCGGCAGCGCCAGCGGCACCGCGCTCGCCCGGTGTGCCGGCAGAGCCAGCCGGGCCTTGCGGGCCAACCGGGCCTTGCGCGCCAGCCGGGCCTTGCGGCCCGATCGGGCCTTGCGCACCGACCGCGCCCTGCGGGCCGGCCGGACCACGTTCACCCACGGCACCCGCAGGACCCGCAGGCCCGGCCGGGCCTGGGCCCTGCATCGAGCCCACCAGCACCGTGGTCAGCAGCGCCGTCACCAGCGCCACGACGATCGTGCCCATGGCCGGGTTGGCGGATATCCATTTGTTCAAGCCATCCATTCGAAATCTCCCAGTTCGCGATTTCTGCATTGCACAACGGGCGCGCCGCGTCGGGCAAGCCGGGAATCGGTCGTGGCTGGTCGGTTTATGCGGCCTGTGACATTCCCGGCGCAAGCAACGCGGTCAGGCGCGCCGCCTGTTCCGCGGTGGGCTCCAGCGCGAGCCGCGTGCGGGCGCCCTCATGCTCGATGATCCGCGCGCGGATGCTTCCCAGATCGGCAATGGTGATGCTGCCCGAGGCACCCACCGGCCCAAGTTGCGGCGCGGGCCGCAGGCCCACGCCGTCGGTGGTGACATCGACCAGCCTGACGGCGTGGCTCTGGCCGCCAAATGTGGCCTGCGCTTCGCCTTGCATCGGCAGCCGCGAGTTTCGGCGGCGATCCACGGCCGCCGATGCCTCACGCACAGCGATCATGATGACGCGCCGCGCAGCCTCCAGCGCCTCGGCGGATTTGTCGGAGAAGCCGCGCATGCGCTCGGCACGCGCAGCGCCGGTGCCCGCTTCCTCGCCCAGGCCCGCGACGCGGGTGGCGATCTGGCGCGTACCATCGGCCGCCTGGGCCACCGCCCGCGCGATCTCCTGGGTGGCGGCGCTCTGCTCGGTGATGGCGGCGGCCACCCCGCCCGAGATGCCGCTCAGCCCCTGCACCGTCTCGCGCACCGCGGCGATGGCGGTGACCGCACGCTCCGTGCCCGATTGCACCGCGGCGATCTGCAAGGCGATTTCCTCGGTCGCGCGGGCGGTCTGGCTGGCGAGGTTCTTCACCTCGCTGGCAACCACGGCAAAGCCCTTGCCGGCATCCCCGGCGCGCGCGGATTCGATGGTCGCGTTCAGCGCCAGCAGGTTGGTCCGGCCAGCGATATCGGTGATGAGCTGCGCCACGCCGCCGATGCGTTCCACGGCCTCGGCCAGGCCGCGCATCGTGGTCTCACCATGTTCGGCGTCGGTCGCGGCGGTGCCGGTCAGGCGCGCGGCCTCCTCCATGCGCGCCGAGATCTCCCGCACCGAGGAGGCGAGCTGCGTCGTGGCACTGGCCACCGCATCGGAGGCCGACAGCGCATCGGAGGCAGCATCCCCCGCCTGCTGGCCGGCACCGGCGATCCGGGCGGCGGCATCCCCTGCGCCCTCGGCCTCTTGGCGGAGATCATCCATATGGGTCTGGATCGTGGCGAAGCCTTCGCGCGTCTGGGATTCGATGCGCTCGGCCAGGGCGCGCAACGCCTCGTCCTGGGCCAGGCGGGCGGCGGTGCGCTCGGCCTCGGCGGCCTCGCGCTGGCGGGCGGCCTCGCGCTGCTGCTCCTGGAACTGCGCCATGGCGCAGGCCAGTTCGCCGATCTCGTCCTGGCGGGCGGTATCGGAGAAGCGCACATCCTCATCACCGGCGGCCAGCTTGCCGACACTGCCCGTCAGGCGCAGCAGCGGGGCGGTGACGCGGCGATGGATCAGGGTCAGCATCAGCAGCACAAAGACCAGCCCCACCGCCGCGACCGCGAGGCAGATCACGAAGCGCAGCCAGGCCGTGCCGCTCTCGTCGGCGACGAAGCTGCGCACGGCATCGGCGATGATGCGCTTGAGACCCAGGATCTCCATGAAGCTGCGCTCGGAGCGGATCATCCACTCGGCCGCCGTCAGTTCGGGCCGCTGGCTCGCGCGCCAGTCATCCAGCGTCAGCAGCGCGCCTTCCAGCAGGCTCTCGGGCCCGCTGAAGCGTTCGGTCAGGCGTTCCAGCGCCTCGATCGCGGCCGGGCCGCCGGCCCCGGCGCGGATCTGCACCGTCAGCATTTCCTTGAAGAGCGTGGCATTGGCCAGGGCCTCGTCGATCTGGGCCAAGACCGCCGCGCTCGGCGCGCGTCCCGCCGCGAGGCCCTGGGCGATGGCGGCGCGCGCCATGCCGGCGCTCTCCCGCAGGCGCCAGCCCAGGCGCAGCGTTTCCGCGCCCCGCAGCAATTCGGCATCACGCCCCGCCGCCGCGGGCAGGCGTTCCATCCAGGCCTCCGCGATGCTGCTGGGCAGCCGCTGGCTGGCCTGCAGCACCGCCTGCACCTGTGCGGCTTCGCGGGCATTGGCCGGGCGCGACAGCTGGGCATCGGCCTGGCGACGCCAGGCTTCCAGATCCTGCGCGATGCCCGACAGCGCGGCCGCGCCTTCGGCCGCCGGCGCCCGGGCCAGCAGCACGGCGGCCGCCTGTGGCATGGCCTGGCTGGCCTCCCGGCTGTGCCGCAGGGCCGCCCGTTGTTCGGCGGTGGCAGCCTGGGGCTGGGACAGGATCTGCCGCACCTCGAAGCCTTCATGCGCGAGGGAGGCCAGGCCCACGCCCAGTTCGACCGCGGCGAGCATGGCCTGCGCCTGCTGGTCGATTTGTCTGACCTGTTGATGGGCCTGCAACGCCGTCAGCCCCAGCGCCCCCAGAAGGGTGGCGCCCAGAAGGGCGAAGGCGCCGCTGAGCAGTCGGCGGATGGTGAAGAGGCGCTGGAGGACCATGCTGCGGCGTTCCCTGCCAATGGCTCCGTCGCCTGTAATCCCGCAGTCATGAAGAATAGCTTGATGTCAAGCGGGTCAATCTGGCTTATCCTGTTGGAGTGAAAGCATTCTGGCGCACCAAAACCCTGGAACAGATGACCGATGCCGAGTGGGAGAGCCTCTGCGATGGCTGCGGCCGCTGCTGCCTGCACAAGCTGCGCAACGAGACCACGGATGCGCTGTATTTCACCGAGGTCGGCTGCCGGCTGCTGGATGGGCAAACCGCGCGCTGCACCAATTATCCCGAACGCCGCCGCTTCGTGCCCGATTGCATGCGGCTGACGCCGGAACTGGTGCGGGAGATTGACTGGTTGCCGCCCACCTGCGCCTATCGGCTGGTGGCGGAGGGGCGCGACCTGGCCTGGTGGCACCCCTTGGTCTCGGGCCGGGCGGAGAGCGTGGCCGAGGCTGGGGTCAGCGTGGCCGGCCGCTTCGTGGCCGAACGCGATGCCGGCGCGCTGGAAGAGCATGTGGTGGCCTGGCCGGGGCGGATTCCCCCCGGCGCGCGGCCGCTGCCGAAGAGGAGAAGACAGGGATGAAGAACGCGCTTTATGGCGGCGTGAACGCGGCGGTGCTGACGGCGATGCATGCCGATCTCTCGCCCAATCTGGATGCGATGGCAGCCCACGCGCATTGGCTGCTGGCCAATGGCTGCACGGGCCTGGGTGTCATGGGCACCACCGGCGAGGCGAACAGCTTCGGCCTGCATGAGCGCAAGGCCATCCTGGAAGGGCTGATCGCCCGCGGCGTGCCGGCGGCGAAGATGATGCCGGGCACGGGCTGCGCCTCGCTCGCGGATAC
>JAIXVH010000280.1 GCA_027483125.1 Acetobacteraceae bacterium
CGGGCGGGCGGCCTGGGGGAAGGCCTTCAGCGGCGTGCGGGCGTCGTCGGGCATTCGCGCGATATGGCGTCATGGGCGGCCGAGAAACCGGCCAGGGAGAAAACATTCTGCACGGTGCCGCGATTATTCGGGCCCGGTGCGCGGCTCAATGCCTCGCGCCCGCCGCGCATGGCGGCCACCGCGGCGCGGCCGTCGCGGATGAATCCGCTGTCCTGGTTGGTGTAGCCGGGCAGGTCGGACTGGCCGATGACCAGGCGGATTTCGGCGCCCCGGCCGAAATTATAGCCGCTGCGCACGGCCACCGCATCACGCGTGCCGGGGCGGTGGGTGACGAGAAGCTGCACATTCTGCGGCCCCCGCTGACCCGCGCCCTCGACGCGAGTGGCACGCGTGAAGGCGTAGCACACCTTCTGTCCGCCATCGGTGAAGGTCGCCGCGGTCCAGTTCTGGAACACGCCCAATTGCCGCGGCGCAGCAGCGCGCGGTTGGGCCAGCGCGGGTGCCGCCAGCAACAGGCAGAGGAGGATGAGGGAACGCATTGGTGCCCTGTCTACGCCTAGACCTTGTGGCTTTCCAGGGTGGCCGGGTGAAACAGCTCCTCCGGCGTCAGCAGCCGGCTGGACAATCCTTGTGCATGATGATGCCGCAGGAACCACTCGAAGACGTGGGCGTTGGCGGCGTAGCCATAGGAGAAAAAGTCATCGCCCATGGTTTGCCGTGCGCGGCGAAGGTTTTCCTCGGTGAAGGGCAGGGTGATCTTGCTGGCCGAGGTGTCGGTCAGCTTGGCGAGTGCGATGCGCTTGGAGGCTTCGAAAGCCTTCATCACGGCGGCCGGCAGCCAGGGATGGGCCTCCGCCAGGCTGCGCCGGATGCCGAGCACATGCATGACAGGGTAGATGCGCGTGCGGCTGTACCAGTCGAGTGCCGCGGCCGTCGGGTCTTCGAACAGCCAGCGGATGGCGGGATCGCCATTGTCGAAGCAGGAGGGCGCGCGCGGCCCCATTACGCCATCGAGTTCGCCCGCGGCCAGCATGCCGGAGATGGTGGCCCCCTCGGGTGCCGATTCCACGCGGATATCTGGCGGCAGGTTGATGGCGATCTTCTCGATGCGGCCGGGGGATTCATAGCCGCCGCGCACCCAGGTCACGTCGCGCGGATGGAGGCCGAAATCCTCCTCCAGGATGGCGCGCGCCCAGACATTGGCGGTGAGTTGGTATTCCGGAATGCCGATCCGCTTGCCCTTGAGATCGGCGGGCTTGGTGATGCCGCGATCGGTGCGCACCACGGTGCAGGTGTGGCGGAAGGCGCGGGAGGGAAAGACCGGCACGGCGATATAGGGCGAGGTGCCGGCGGCCATCTTCACGCTGTAGGATGACAGCGACAATTCGCAGATGTCGAACTCCGCATGGCGGAAGGCTCGGAAGAAGATCTCCTCCGGTTCCAGCAGCATGAAATGCGCATTCGCCGCATCGATGCGCACCGCGCCATCGACCAGCGGCCGCATGCGGTCATAATCGCCAATCGCGACCGAGAGCGAGAGCGTCATTCCGCGGCGGTCGCGAAGCTGGCGAATTCGGCCGCACTTGTGCCCAGGCTGCGCCAATCCGCGGTCTTGGGCACGACACCTTCGAAGCTGGCGATCGCGGCGTGCGGGATATGCGGCTCGGTGCGGCCCAGCGCCGGCGCACCCTGCGCGTAAGCGCGCGCCGCCTCGATCATGAGCCGCCGCCATTGCACGATCGCGACATCGGATGCGCCCAGGCGTTCACTCGTTCGGTCCGCGATCGGGCCCATGCTTTCCCACATCGCCATATCCTGCGCGGGGATGCCCTTGATGCCGGTGAAATTGCCGGTCTTCATCAGGGTGCGGTCCTGCTCGAAGCGGTTCTGCTGGGTGCGGCGCTTGTTGCCATAGGCGTCGATGTCGATGCCCGGTGTGAGTGCCAGGAATTTCCGCCAATCGGCGTTGGAGGGCACGTCCGGCCCCTCGCCCCAGGCCATGAAGTAGAACCAGCTTTCGGTGTCGCTGATCGGCACCGTCACCTGCGCGACGTTATAGGCGGCGTTGGGCGGGATCAGGCAGGTCAGCGGCGCGACAAAGGTGGTCACGCGCACATAATCATGCGTGGCGGCCTGGGTGATCGGCCGGCGGATGGCGGCGTAGCGGAAGCCGTAGCTGGTCAACTGCACCTGCAAGCGCGGCGCCTTGTCGGTGGAAGGGCGCGTCCAGAGCTTGTCATCGGCACCGGCACGGCCGACGCGCGCGGGCACCATGTCCGAGCTGTGCAGCGTGGAGGAATGCGCGCTGTCGATCTGGCCTTCCACGATCTGCGCCCAGTTCACCGGCACGCGCGCGCGGCCCACCGCGACCCGCGCATTGGGATTTGGCGCGAAGGGCGGCGGTTCGAAAGCCGGCATGGTCTCAGCCGCGCCGAGATAGGCCCAGACGAAACCACCCGCTTCGGCCACCGGATAGGCCGGGTGCTTCACGCGCATCGCGGCACAGGCGCCGGCGGGCTCGCTGGGCATTTCCAGCACCTCGCCATCCACGGCCACCTTCCAGCCATGGTAGAGGCAGCGCAGCCCGCCTTCCTCATTGCGGCCGAAAGCCAGTGACGCCTTGCGGTGCGGGCAGGCCTCCGCGACCAAGCCCAGGCGGCCCTCGCTGTCGCGAAACGCCACCAGCTTCTCGCCCAGAATCTGCACCGGCCAGGGCGTGCCGTCCGGTTCCTCGACATCCTCCGAGAGACACACCGGCAGCCAGTGCTGGCGCATCAGGCGGCCCATCGGGGCATCGCCCTCGACGCGGCAGAGCAGCATGTTTTCATCGTGCGTGAGCATGCCGGTTTGTAGCCCGCAGCACGGTTGCGGCGCAATCCTGAGATGGCTAAGCATCGGCCATGGAATTGCCGCTGACGCTTCGTGTCACGCACCGCAGCATGCTGGCGCGCGACATCATGGGCCTGACCTGCACGGCCGATGCGCTGCCCGATTGGGCACCCGGCGCGCATGTCACGCTGGAGGCACCTGGCGGCGCGCTGCGCCAGTATTCGCTCTGCGGCGCGCCCGGAGAGGATTGGCAATTCGGCATCAAGCTGGAGACGGCCGGGCGCGGCGGTTCGGCCGCGATGCATCGGGTGGGGCAGGGCGATGTGCTGCGCGCATCGGCCCCGCGCAATGACTTCCCGCTGACCAGCCCGGGCACATCGCATCTCTTCATCGCCGGCGGCATCGGCATCACGCCGATCATGGCGATGATCCGAGCGATCGAAGCGATGGGCGGCAAGGCGTGGAAGCTGGTCTATCTCACTCGCGACGCGGACAGCACCGCGTTTCTCGACGAACTGGCCGCGATGCGCGGGCGCGTCACGATCCACCATGACGCTGGTGATGCTGAACGCGCCTTCGACCTGTGGCCGCTGCTGGACCAGCCCCGCGGCCGGCACATCCATTGCTGCGGCCCGCGCGGGCTGATGCAGGCGGTGCGCGACATGACCGGCCATTGGCCCGCCAGCGCCGTGCATTTCGAGGATTTCTCCGGTGGCCAGAGCACCGCGCGCGCGGACGACACGCCCTTCATTGCGCGGCTTGCGCGCAGCGGCCAAGACGTGCCCGTGCCTGCTGGCAGGACGCTGATGGCAGCGCTTGACGCCGCCGGCATCGCTCTGCCGCGCAGCTGCGAGGCCGGAAGTTGCGGCAGTTGCCGCACCACGCTTCTCCAAGGCGCAGCCGACCATCGCGACCTGGTGCTGATGGAGCACGAGCGCGCAACCCAGATCATGCCCTGCGTCTCGCGCGCGGCACCGGGCTGCGACGTGCTGGTGCTGGATCTGTGACGCCCGCGTTCGATCCTGCGCAGGCGCAGGTGCAGCCGGAGCGGGTGAATCAGCCGCGCGTCAACCTCGGTATCGCCGGCCTCTCGCGCGGCTTCATGTTCACGCTGCCCACGCTGCTGGCCGAGACGCGCCTTCGCGTCACCGCCTGTGCCGACCCGCTGCCCGAGGCCCGTGCACGTTTCCAGCGGGATTTTCCGGGCAGTGCGGCGTATGCCGAATTCGCCGCGCTCTGCGCCGACCCGCGGGTAGACGCGATCTATATCGCCACCCCGCACCAGTTCCACGCGACACAGGCGATGGCCGCCGCGCGCGCCGGCAAGCATGTGCTGGTCGAAAAACCCATGGCCACCAGCCTGGCCTGCGCGCAGGCCATGGTCGAAGCCGCGCGCGCCGCGGGCACTGCGCTGGTTGTCGGCCATTCGCACAGCTTCGACGCCCCCTACCGCGCCGCACGCCAGCTGATCGCATCAGGCCGCTTCGGACGGCTGCGCATGATCACCGCGCTGAACTTCACCGATTTCATCATGCGCCCCCGCCGCGCCGAGGAGCTGGACAGCACCCAGGGCGGCGGCGTGGTGTTCAGCCAGGCCGCGCATCAACTCGACATCATCCGCCTGCTCGGCGGCGGCATGCTGCGCGACATCCGCGCGACCACCATGCCCGCGCGCGGCACCGAGGGCGGTTATTCCGCGCATATCACCTTCACCGACGGCGCAGCCGCCACCGCCACCTATGACGGCCTGGCGCATTGGGACAGCAACGCCTGGCAGGATGGCATTGGCGAGATGGGCATGCCCGCCACGCCCTTCGACGCGGCCGCGATCCGCGCCGCACTCGCCGTGCCCGATGAGGCGGCGCTGAAGCGCGCGCGCGGCTACGGCGCGGGCGCAGCGCAGCCGGCGCCCGCAACGCACCACGCGCATTTCGGCCCGGTGCTGGTCAGCTGCGATGACGCCGTGCTGCGCCCAGGCCCCGCTGGCCTGCACATTCATGACGCTGCCGGCACCCGCCTGCACGCCGTGCCATTGCGCGGGCGGGCGGAGATCTTTGACGAATTGCTCGATGCCATCGCCGGCCGTCCCGTCACGCATCACGGCGCCTGGGGCCTGGCCACGCTGGAAGCCTGCCTTGCCATCCTGCGATCCAAGGGCGAGACCATCACGCTGCAACACCAGGTGCCCTGTCCATGATGATCCGCATCGAAGCCCGCGCCGATGCCGCGACCGGCTTGTTCTTCCTGGAGGTCTTCATGCCGGCCGATGCCGCGCAGCCCTATGTCTCGACGGCGCCGCGCTATGCCACGGCGGCGGCGGCCGAGCAGGATGTGGTCGCCTCCATCACCGCGGCCGCCAACCGCCCGCGCTGATGGACCTGCCCTTCGAGCAGAGCCTGGGCTACCTCACGCGGGAACTCAACCGTGCCATCCAGCGTGAACTGGCCGCGCGCATCGCGCCCTTCGGCGTGACCTCCGGCCAATGGTATTTCCTGCGCGTTCTGTGGCAGCGCGACGGCATCACGCAGCGCGAGCTGGCCGATGGGGTGGGCATGCGCGAACCCACCGCCATGGCCGCCCTGCGCGGCATGGAGGAGGCGGGCTGGATCAGCCGTCGCGCCGCGCCGGATGATGCGCGCAAGCGCATCGTCACGCTGACCCGCCGTGGCCGCGCGCTGGAGGCCAGGTTGCTGCCGGTCGCCGCCGCGCTGCTGGATGAAGCCATGGCCGGCATGGATGCCGCGCAGCGCGAGAGCCTGCTGGCCGCGCTGCGGCAAGCGCGCGCCAACCTGCCTTGATGGCGGGGGGCTGATCCGATCAGGCTGCTTCAGCCTGCTCGCGCTATCGCCGCACGCCCGGCGGCAGGATATCGACCAGATCCACCGCGATGCCGCGGCCCATGGGGCGGATATCGATCCGCGCCTCGGCCAGCCCGCCCGCGATCAGCGCGGCCTCGATCGCCTGGCCGCGCGCGAGCGACAGCCGCCGTGTGAAGGAAGGGTCGAGCCCCGGGCCGGTGGCATAGGCGATGATGGTGACGCGGCCACTGGTTTCGCTGGCCAGGCGCCGGCCGATCTCGGCGAGCATGGGGCGCAGGGTTGCCGGCGGGTCGGTGGCATCGGGCGTCAGGATCACCCGCCAGCCGCCGCCCTGGATGGCCTGCAGCCCGGCAGGCAAGGGCTGCGCCAGTGCCATGCCCGGGCCGAGGAAGAGCAGCGCGCGGCGCGCCGCAGAGGCTAGCGCCTCACCCGCCATCCTGGTTCCGCGCGGCGGCGCGGCCGGCCTCGGCCGCGGCGATGCCCGCCTGCACCACCTCGCGCAGCTTGCCGTGCAGATGCGGGTTTCCGGCCACCACCATGCCCAGGGGATAGGCGTCCTGGCCCGCGGGGTCGGTCACATAGCCCCCGGCCTCGCGCACCAGCACCATGCCAGCTGCGATATCCCACTTGTTCAGCCCGAGCTCCCAGAACCCGTCGTAGCGGCCGGCCGCAACCCAGGCCAGGTCCAGCGCCGCCGCGCCGAAGCGCCGCACACCGGCCACCTGCGGCATGATGCGCGAGAGGATGCCCAGGAATTCCGGCTTGCGCGGAATGGCACCGAAGGGGATGCCGGTGGCGAAGACCGCCTCGCGCATCTCGCGCCGCGCCGAGACACGCAGCCGCTTGTCGTTGAGAAAGGCGCCACCGCCCTTCTCGGCCCAGAAGAGCTCGTCGCTGGCCGGGTTGTAGATGACGCCGGCGACGATCTCGGATTCCGTCTCCGTCAGGCGCTTCTCGATTCCCACCGAGATTGCCCAATGCGGGATGCCGTGCAGGAAATTGGTGGTGCCATCGAGCGGATCGACCACCCAGCGGTATTCCCAATCGGCCTCGGCGCTGGCGCCGCTTTCCTCCATCAGGAAGGCGAAATTCGGCCGCGCGTGGGAGAGCTCCTCGCGCAGCGTCTGCTCGGCGCGGATATCGGCCTGGGAGACGAAATCGCCGGGGCCTTTCACCGAGACCTGCAGCTGCTCCACCTCACCGAAATCGCGCAGCAGGCGACGGCCGGCCTTGCGCACCGCGCCCACCATGACGTTGAGCTGCGCCGAGAGCCGCGCGGCCTGGGTGGCGCTGCGGCCGGGACGTGCGGCGGGCTCAGTGCTGTCCTGGCGCGGCGGCTTGGGCGGACGCGGCGTGCGGGCCGGTGTCGCCGCCGCCGCAACGGGGCGTGCGGCGGGCGGATTCTTCAGGGACAGACGGCGCTTTTCGTCACTCACCCCTTGGCGCGCTCGACATAGGAGGCGTCCTCGGTGCGGACCACGATCTTCTCGCCGGCGGTGATGAAGGGCGGCACCATGGTCTTGACGCCATTGACCAGGATCGCGGGCTTGTAGGAGGAGGAGGCGGTCTGCCCCTTCACCACCGGATCGGCCTCGGCGATTTCCAGCACGACGGTTTCCGGCAGGTCCATGGAGACCGGGTCGCCCTCGATCAGGCGGACATTGACCGTCATGTTGTCATTCAGGAAGGGCAGGCGGTCGCCCAGGATGGCGGCAGGGACCTGCGTCTGCTCGAAGGTTTCCGGGTCCATCAGCACCAGATTGTCGCCATCGGCGTAGGAATAGGTGAATTCCTTGTCCTCGGTGGACAGGCGTTCGACCGTATCGGCGGTGCGCCAGCGCTGGTCCTTCTTGGCGCCGGTCTTGATGTTGCGCATATCCACCTGGATCACCGCGGCGCCCTTGCCCGGGATCATGATGTTCTGCTTCAGGATGGTGTAGCGCTGGCCTTCGAACTCGATGACCATGCCGGCGCGCATTTGGTTGGCCTGCATCTTCGCCATGGGCGGAACCTGCTTTCGATGGTGGTGGGCGCGCGGCGCCCGCGTGTTTGCGGGCGCAGCCGATACACGCGCGCGGCGCGCACCGCAACCCGGCGAAAACATGCGATGCGATAAGTCTTCGTTTACCGGCACCCGGCAAAAATGACCGGGTCAGGTAAAAGGCCGGGTTCGATGCAGCATTTCAGATTGTTGGGAGTGGTGCCGCCAGCGATCGGAGAAAACACCCCTGCGCGCGGCTGGGCGGCGAACCTCGCGGCGGCGCAGGACCTCTCGCTGGTGCGCATGGTCGATGTGGTCGGCCCGCATGACCTGTATTTCGATGCCACGATCGACCGCGTGAACGGCATCGTCTCGGTCTGGAACATCGCGGCGCCGGATCATGAATCCTTCGGCACGGCGCCGCCGGAGCTGCGCTTCTCGCTGCGCGCCTTCATGCAGGATGGCTCGGTTGCGATCAGCGATCAGGAATATCGCGTGGCGGTCACCAATCAGGATGACACGCCGCCGAGCGCGCTCGGCTTCGCCAGCGGCGGGCGTGTCACACCGGGCGATATCGGCGCCACCATCGGCCGGCTGTCCGTGACCGACCGCGACAGCACCGGCCCCTTCCACTTCACCATCAGCGAGGCCGATGCCTGGATGTACGAGGTGGTGAACATGGAGCTGCGCCTGAAGCCCGGCATGGCCGTCTCCATCAGCGACGGCCCGGCGCGCGCCATCCTGGTCGAGGTGTCGGACGGCACGCAATCCGCGGGGTTCCGCCTGCAATTCGACGTGGTCGCCCCCAACCAGGAGCGCGCCGTGCTCGACGTGCTGGACCCCTGGGAGCGCATCAACGGCTTCTCCTACAAGGCCCCCGGCCATGTCTGGGCCGAGCGTGGCGGCTGGGAGGTTGCCTCCATCCAGCGCTATGGCGACAAGCTGATCCAGCTGAACCTGCGCGACAACAGCAATGTCTGGCTCTCGGGCGTCGATCGCATCGAGTTGCTGAACGGCACGATTGACCTGCGGCCCAACAGCACCGCGTTTCAGGTCAATGCCATCTTCGAGGCGGTGCTGGGCCGGCCTGCCGACACGAACAGCCTGAGCGTCTGGGTGAGCCATATCGATGCCGGCCGGACCGATGCCACGCGCCTGACCACCGCGCTGATCGAGAGCGCTGAATTCGCCCGCAGCGTCCCGCGCATGACCTTCGAATACTTTGTCGAGCGCATCTACCTGAACAGCAATGAAGGTGTGGTGGACTGGGATGGCTGGCTGTTCTGGGTGCAGCAGCTTTATGCCGGCACGACCTGGACGCAGGTGGCGCTGAATTTCGTCAACTGGTCGGTTCATAGGGAGAATATGCGCGAGGAAAACCCTTTGGGGTTCTGGCTGCAACGCTCCTTCGCGAACGAGGTGTCGGGCATCTACCAGGTCGCGCTGGACCGCCTGCCCGAGCGCGGTGGCTTCGAGTTCTGGCTCGATTCGATCGCAAAGGGCGTAAGCCTGCGCCAAATGGCGCAGATGTTCGGCCGTTCCGATGAATTCCTGGGGCGTTTTGCGACCAAGACCACGCCGGAATTCGTGCGCGAACTCTATCTCAGCGCGCTCGACCGTGAGCCCGATCAGGCGGGCTTCAACTTCTGGGTGCAGAACCTGAACAGCGGCGCCATGCAGCGCCACGACATGGTCTTCGCCTTCGCCTTCAGCGACGAGATGGGCCAGAATATGGGCAGGCTGGCCAGCGTCGAACCCTGGATATGACCGGATGGCGTGCCATTCGGTGGGGGGACGAAGCCCCCCCCCACCCGGTTACTTGCCCTTGTAGACGTCGATCATGTCGGCGAGCAGCTGCAGCGCCTCGGCCTTCGGCCGCTGGAAGGCGTTGCGGCCGACGATGCTGCCATTGCCGCCACCCTGGTGGATGGCACGCGCCTCGGCCAGCAGCGCATCAGCGCCCTTGGCCTCGCCGCCCGAGAACACCACGAGCCTGCGACCATTGAAGCAGGCCTGCACCACATGCGCGATGCGCTTGGCCGCGTCCTTCAC
>JAIXVH010000393.1 GCA_027483125.1 Acetobacteraceae bacterium
CGGTCCACGAAGCTGCCGCCGGCTTCCAGGCGCAGTTCCGGCGTGGCCTGCCACGTCGTGATGGTGCCCAGACGGAAGCTTTCGATATTGCGCTGGTAGCGCAGCGCGAGGTTGGTGGCATTGGCCGTGCGCGGCCTGTCCAGCGCAGTGCGCAGCGTCACGGCACCCGGAATCTGCTGCCAGATGTTGTTGTAGCCGGCGATGATTCGCGTCTCGAGATTCTCGGCCCAACGATAGGCGGCGTTCGCGTTCAGCCGGGTGTTGAGCTGCGCGCTGTTCTGCCGGTAACCATCGGCGCGGGAGAAGGTGGCGCTGGCATAGCCATCCCACGGGCCGCGCGCCGCGCCATAGGCCATTTGCGAGCGCAGCCAGGCCTCGGTGCCGGCCTCCACCCGCGCGGTACCGCCCGGCGCGCTGGCGCCGGTATTGGTGATGAAGTTCACCGCGCCGCCGAGTGTGGCGTTGTTGAAGGCGAAGGCATTGCCGCCGCGGAACACCTCGACGCGCTGATAGGCGAGCGGGTCGATCTCCTGCAGGTCGCCGCTGCCATCGGCCTGGTTGAAGGGGATGCCGTCCTGCATCACCAGCACGCCGCGCAGGTGGAAATTGCGCGCCAGCCCGGAACCACGGATGGAGAAGCGCGCATCCTCGCCCCATTTCGGCTGGGCGAAGATGCCGGGCGTGAACTCGAAGATGTCACGCACCGTGGTGGCACCCGGGCGCTGCTGGAACTCCGCGGCGGGGACCAGCGTGTTGGCGCCGGGCGATGACCACAGGCGGATGCGCGCGGCCTCATTGCTTTCGACCGTCAGGCGGTCGCGGTCGGCGGTGATGGTGGTGGGCGGCAGGGTGGTCTGCGCGAAAGCGGGCAGCGACAAGGGCGCGGCCAGCAACGCGCGGCAAAGCGATGGCATGGATGGGAACTCCGAATGAACACGGTTGCGCGGGCCGGCAGCCCGCGCGGGGTCAGCGCGTGTTCAGACGGAAGGTGGTGCGCGGGGTTGCTGTGGTGGCGCGCGCGCCTGCGCGGTGCCCGCGGCGGCAGGTGTCGCGACCCAGCGCGCCTCGGTGACCAGCCATTGCGGCGCGGGCAGCACGGGCACGGCCAGTGCGGGTGCGGCGGGCAGCGCGTGGCAGATGGCGCAGAAGCCATGCGCGGCCTGATGCGCCGCACCGTCTTCCAGCGGCATGTCGATGCTGCGCATGCCTTCCGGCCCGCAGATCTCCATGCGCAGCGTCTCGGCCCGCGCGCCTTGCAGGCAAGCCATTGGCGCCAGCAGGGTCTGGACCAGCAGGACCAGGCCCAGCACACGCAGCAGAGAGGGCGCGAGCCGTCGCATCAGCGGATCATATCAGTCCAGGCGGATATTGGCTGCCCGCACCACTTCGCGCCATTTCTCGTTCTCGGCGGCGATGAAGCGGTCGAAGCCCGGGCCGTCCAGCGGCGTGGGCGCGGCGCCGATCTGGCGGAAGCGGTCCTGCACGCCGGGTTCGGCGATGATCTGCAAGGCGGTCTCGGTCAGGCGGTCCAGCACCGGGCGCGGCGTGCGGGCGGGCGCCTGCATGCCGAACCAGGCCACCGCCTCGAAGCCGGCCACGCCGGATTCGGCCACGGTCGGCGCATCGGGCACGGCGAACCAGCGTTGCGCGCTGGTCACCGCCAGGATGCGCAGCCGGCCTTCGCGCAGATGCGGCAGATAGGCGGGCAGGTTGTCGATCGCGCAATCCACGCGCCCGGCCAGCAGGTCCGGGATCAGCGCGCCGGTGCCGCGATAGGGCACATGCGCGATATCCACGCCGGTGCGGAATTTCAGGAATTCGCCGCACATATGCCCCGAGGTGCCATTGCCCGGCGTGGCATAGGACAGCCGCCCCGGCTGGCGGCGGGCCAGCGCCAGCAATTCCTGCAAGCTGTTGGCCTGCACGGAAGGATGCACGATCACCGCATTGGTCACCGAATTGACCAGCGCGACGGAGGCGAAATCCCGCACCGGATCAAAGGGCAGGCGCGGATAGAGGAACTGGTTGATGCTGGCCGTGCCGATCGTGCACATGTGGAGCGTGTGGCCATCCGGGTCGGCCTTGGCGACCGTCTCAGCGCCGATATTGCCGCCCGCGCCGGGGCGGTTTTCCACCACGCAGGGCTGGCCCAGCAGCGCGGTGAAGCGCTCGGCCATGATGCGCGCGGTGACATCGGTCGCCCCGCCACCGGCGAAGCCCACGATGATGCGCATGGGGCGCGAGGGCGCCCATTGCGCGGCGGCAGCCGCGGGCAGCAGGGCGGGCAAAGCGAGGATGGTGCGCCGATCGATCATGCCGCGCCCCTTAGCGCAGGCGCGCCGCCGCGTCACGCCGCCAGCGCGTATTCCACTTCCGGCGTGTAGGTGGCGCATTCGCGGCCCAGATGGCTGCTGAAGAGGGTGAAGCGGTCCACCCGCAGCGGCGCCGCGCGGAACAGGTTGTGGCGCTGCATATAGGCCGCGATCTTGGCGGGCTCCGCGCCCTCGGTGCGGGCCAGCGTCACATGCGGGGCGAAGCGGCGGCGTTCGGATTCCAGGCCCACGCGGCGCAATGCGTTCTCCACCTTGGATTGCAGCAGGCTCAGCGCATCGGTCCGCTGCGCGGCCACCCACAGGGCCTGCACGCGGCCCTGGCGTTCGAAGGTGCCAAGCCCGCCCAGCGACAATTCGAAGGGCCGCGCGCGGATGCCGGCCAGCGCCTCATCCACGTCATGTGCCTGCCAGTTCTCGCAGGCGCCGATGAAGCGCAGCGTCAGGTGGTAGTTCGCCTCCGGCACCCAGCGGGCGCCGGGAATGCCGTGGGCGATGGTCGAAAGCTCGTGCCGCATCTCCTCCGGCAGATCCAGCGCCACGAAAAGTCGCAAAGGCATGCGGCTCTCCCACCCGATTCGCGGATCATTTTGCGGCGCCGGGGCCATGACGTTCAAGCGTCATGCGTGTGACGTGTTCAGCCCACGCGCTGCAGCAGCCTTTCGACATAGGGCATGATGCCCTGGATCATCACGCGCACGCCGGCCTGGTTGGGGTGGATGCCGTCGGCCTGGTTCAATTCGCGCAACCCCGCCACACCTTCCAGGAAGAAGGGCTGGTAGATCACGGCCGGCCGCGCGGCCGCGGCATCGGCGAACATGGCGGTGAATTCGCGCCCATAGGCCGCGCCGAGATTGGGCGGGGAGATCATACCCGAGAGCAGCACGGGCAGGCGCGCGGCCTCGAGCCTGTCCAATATGCGGTTCAGCGCCACGCGGCTGGCCGGAATGGGCAGTCCGCGCAGCCCGTCATTGCCGCCGAGTGCGACGATCGCGGCTTGCGGGTTGTCGGCCAGCGCCCAGTCCAGCCGCGCCAGGCCGCCGGCGATGGTGTCGCCCGAGACGCCGCCATCCAGCACCCGCACGGCGCGCCCGCGCGCGGCCAGCGCTGCCTGCAATTGCGGCACGAAGCCCTGGCCGGTGGGCAATCCAAACCCCGCCGTGAGGCTGTCGCCCAGCGCCAGCAGGCGGATGGGCTGTTGCGCCCGCGCAATTGCGGGCAACAGACTGAAACTCAGCGCGGCCTTTTGCAGCGCCCCGCGGCGACCATATGGACGGTTCATGGACACGCTTTCAGCACCCCCGGCATTGATCGAAGCCCGCGACCTGCAGTTTGAGGTGGCGGGCCCGGCCGGCCGCGTCAACATCCTGCGCGGTGTTGATTTGACCGTAGGCCCGTCGGAGGTGGTCGGCATTGTCGGGCCTTCGGGCTCGGGCAAGACCTCACTGATGATGCTGCTGGCCGGGCTGGACCGCCCGACCGGCGGCACGCTGTCGGTCGCCGGGCATGACCTGGCGCCGATGGATGAGGACCAGCTTGCGCGCTTCCGGCGTGACGAGGTGGGCATCGTCTTCCAGTCCTTCCATCTGGTGCCGACCATGACGGCGCTGGAAAACGTCGCCATGCCGCTGGAATTCGCCGGCGACCAGCACGCCTTCACCCGCGCCGAGGCGGCGCTGACATCGGTGGGCCTCGGCCATCGCATCACGCATTACCCGGGCCAGCTCTCGGGCGGGGAGCAGCAGCGCGTGGCGCTCGCGCGCGCCTTCGTGGCGCTGCCCAAGCTGATCCTGGCCGATGAACCCACCGGCAACCTCGACCGCGCGACGGGCCAGCTGGTGATGGATCTGCTGTTCGACCTGCGCGAGAAATACGGCGTGACGCTGATGCTGATCACCCATGATGTGGCGCTGGCCGCGCGCTGCGACCGGCAGCTGCGCATGGAGGA
>JAIXVH010000137.1 GCA_027483125.1 Acetobacteraceae bacterium
ATTGTCGGCGAGGCCGATGACCCGCCCTCCCCGCTCGCCGGCCACCAGCCGGCCTATGCCGCCGGGCTGGCAGGTTCCACCGCATTGCTGGCCGCCCTGCATGCCGGCGGGCGCGAGGTGATCGACATCTCCCTCTTCGACGTCACCTGCTGGCTGAACTGGAAGGTCGCGGCCGGCGTGCTGGTCATGGGCCGCGCACCGAAACGTGGCGGCACGCGCGCCGATTGGTTCACCCTGCCCGCGGCCGATGGCCACATCGCGCTGGTCTACCAGGAAAAGGACTGGCCGCCCTTGCGCGACATGGTCGGCGTCCGCGACCCGCGCTTCGAAACCCGCGCCGGCCGGCTGACGCATCGCGCCGATTTCGAGACCGCCATCCGCCCCTGGTTCGCCGCCCGCACGCGTGAGGACATCACGCGCGAAGCGCAATTGCGCCGCATCCCCATCGGTCCCGTGCGCTTCCCCGCCGAACTGCTGCATGACGCGCAACACAGCGCGCGCGGCTTCATCGGACCCGGCGGCACACCGCGCCCGCCCATGCTCATCGACGGGGTGCGCCCGCATGGCTGACCTTCCCCTCGCCGGCGTGCGTGTCATCGACCTTGGCTGGCTCACCGCCGGTGCCGCCACCTCCACGCTGCTGCTGGACATGGGTGCGACCGTCATCAAGGTCGAAGGCCCCGGCGCCATCGACCCGTTCCGCAACTGGGAGGGTGCGGACGCCGCGCGAGAGTGGTGGAACGAGAGCCCCTGGTTCAACTTCACCAATCGCGGCAAGGCATCCCTGTGCCTGGACCTGAAGGAGCCGCGCGGGCGCGACGCGCTGCTGCGCCTGCTCGAAGGCGCCGATGTGCTGGTCGAGAACTATCGCCGCGGCGTGCTGGATGGCTTCGGCCTCGGCGCCGCCTTCCTGCGCGCGCGTTTCCCGCGCCTGGTCATCGCCTCCATCTCGAGCCAGGGCGAAACCGGCCCCGAGCGGGACATGGTGTCCTTCGGCTCCACGCTCGAAGCCACCGGCGGCCTCGCCGCACTGACCGGGCCCAAGCACGGCGCGCCCGTCATCACCGGTCGCGATGTGAACTACCCCGACCAGGTGGTCTGCCTCTTCGCCACAGGCGCCGTCGTCGCGGCCCTGATGGAACGCGACCGCAGCGGCCAGGGCGCGCATCTCGATCTCTCGCAGCGCGAACTCACCTCCTTCCTGATGGGCGAGGAATTGATCGCCGCCGCCGAAGGCACGCCCAGCCCGCGCCACGGCTTCGGCCCGGATGGCGAGGAGCTGCGCGACGGCATCGCGCATTGGCCCGGCGGCAGCGCGCCGGTGCGCGATGGCGCCGCACTCTCGGAATCCGCGGAGTTCCAGCGCGGCACCGCGGTCCTGCGCGCCCCGGATGGCAGCGCGGCCAAGGGCATTCCCTTCCGCTTCGCCACCCGCGAACTGGCCGTGCGCGATGCCTGCCACCGCCTGGGCGCCGATAATCGCGCCGTGCTGCTTGACGCCGGTTTCCCGCCCGCCGACATCACAGCCCTGGAGGAAGCAGGCATCCTGGCCGATCGCCCGCGCAAAGGTCCTCCACGATAAAGATTGTGCGGATCGGATTCAGGCTCCGGGAATAATCGCCCTGCGCTGTCCGATCCGAGCCCGGGAGAACGCAGATGATCACACGCCGCGCCACGCTGGCCCTGCCCGCATTGCTGGCCTCGCCCGCCTGGGCCTGGACGCCGGATCGGCCGTTGCGGCTGATCATCCCGTTCACGCCGGGCGGCACCAATGACATCATCGGCCGCCTGGTGGCCGATGGCATGGCGCAACGCCTGGGCCAGTCCATCGTGATCGAGAATCGCGGCGGCGCGGGCGGCGCGATCGGCGCCGATATCGTGGCCAAGGCGCCGGCCGATGGCCATACGCTGCTGCTCGGCGGCAGTGGTTCGCTGGTCATCACCAGCTTCGTGCATCGCAGGCTCGCCTATGACCCGGTGCGGGATTTCGCGCCGATCGGGCTGATGGGCAGCGGCGCCAATGTGATCGTGGTGAACCCCGCGCTGCCGGTGCAGAATCTGCGCGAATTGCAGGCGCATGCGCGGCGCGCCAACCCGCCGCTGAACTTTGCCTCCCCAGGCGTGGGCAGCACCGGCCATGCCGCCGGCGCCCTGCTGACCCAGGCGATGGATGTGGAGATGACGCATATCCCCTATCGCGGCACTGGCCCCGTGCTGACCGACCTGGTCGCTGGCCGCGTGCAGGTCTTCACCAATGCGCTGGCGCCCATGCAGCCGCAGGTGAATGCCGGCACGGTGCGCGCGCTGGCGGTGGCCGGCCGCACCAGGCTCGCCGCCCTGCCCGACCTTCCCACCACCATCGAGGCCGGCTTCCCCTCCGTGCAGGCGGCCACCTGGTTCAGCCTGTTTGCCACCGGCGGCACGCCGCCCGACCGGTTGCGCGCGCTGCACGCCGCACTGAACGCCACCATGGCCGATGCCGAGGTGCGCCGGCGCATCACCGAGGGCGGCGTGGATGTCGAGACCAGCGAATCGCCCGAGGCCTTCTGGCAATTCTACCTGGCCGAGCGCGCGCGCTGGGGCGAGGTGATCCGCCGCGGCAATATCCAGGCCGATGGATGATCACGCTCAACCCGGACCAGCAGGCGGTCCGCGACGGCATCGCCGCGCTCTGCACCCGTTTCGACGCCGCCTATTGGCGCGGGCTGGATGAGGCGCATCGCTTCCCGCATGAATTCCATGCGGCCGTCGCGGAAGCGGGCTATCTCGGCATCTGTATCCCGCAGGAGTTCGGGGGTTCTGGCCTCGGCATCACCGAGGCCGCGATCATGATGGAGGCGATCGCCGCTTCGGGGGCCGGGATGTCCGGCGCATCGGCGATCCATATGAACATCTTCGGCCTGAACCCTGTCGTGGTCTTCGGCACCGAGGAACAGAAGCGGCGCTTCCTGCCGCCCTTGGTCTTGGGCGCGGAAAAGGCGTGCTTCGGTGTGACCGAACCCACCACGGGCCTGGACACGACGCGGTTGAAGACGCGCGCGGACCGCGATGGCGATGTCTATCGCGTCACCGGCCAGAAGGTCTGGATCAGCACCGCGCAGGTGGCCAGCCACATCCTGCTGCTGGCGCGCACCACGCCGCTGGAGCAATGCGCCAAGCCCACCGAAGGGCTGTCGCTATTCTATACGCGGCTGGACCGCGCCCGCGCCTCAGTGCGCGAAATCCCGAAGATGGGCCGCGCCGCGGTCGATTCGAACGAGATCTTCTTCGATGGCTACGAGGTGCCAGCCGCCGACCGCATCGGCGCCGAAGGCCAGGGCTTCCGCATGATCCTGCACGGGCTGAACCCCGAGCGCGTGCTGATCGCGGCCGAGGCTGTCGGCATTGGGCGCGCCGCATTGTCGCGCGCCGCCGATTACGCGCGCACACGCCAGGTGTTTGGCCGCGCCATCGGCCAGAACCAGGGCGTGCAATTCCCGCTGGCGCAGGATTGGATGGCGCTGGAAGCGGCCTGGCTGATGGTGATGCAGGCGGCCGGCCTGTACGACAGCGGCGCCGAATGTGGCCCGCAGGCGAACGCCGCCAAGTACCTCGCCGCCGAGGCTGGGCTGAAGGCCTGCCAGAACGCGGTGATGACGCATGGCGGTTTCGGCTATGCCCGCGAATACGACGTGGAGCGCCTGCTGCGCGAGGCGCATATCCCCTGGATCGCGCCGGTCAGCCCCAATTTGATCAGCGCCTATATCGCCGAGCGCGTGCTGGGCCTGCCCAAGAGCTACTGAACCAGCGCCTGCTTGGCGACCTCGGCGAGCCAGCCCGAGGCGCTGGGCAGCACCGCGTCATTGAAGTCGTATCGGGCATTGTGCAATTCGCGCCCGCCCTCGGCCGGGCCATTGCCGATCCAGACGAAAGCGCCCGGCACCTCGGCCAGGAACCAGGAGAAATCCTCGCCGGTCATCGCCGGCGGAATGTCGCGCCGGGTGGGTGACACGGCAGCGGCGGCGGTCGCCGCGATCTCGCGCTCGGTCGCGCTGTTGGCGGTGACCGGCACGCCGCGGCGGAACAGCACGGTGGCTTCGAGGGAAAAGGCGGCGGCGATGCCATGGGCGATCTCGCGGATGCGGCGCTCGATCAGATCGCCGGTCGCGTCATCCAGCCAGCGCGCGGTGCCAAGCAGTTCGGCCCGATCGGCGATCTGGTTCGATGCCTCGCCCGCCTTGGCGATGGTCACGCTGACCACGCCCGATTCCAGCGGGTCCACGCCGCGCGCCACGATGGATTGCAGCGCCACGATCGCATGGCCCAGCCCCAGCATGGGGTCGCGCGTCATGTGCGGCAGCGCGGCATGGCCCGAATGGCCCTCGAAGCTGATCTGGAAGCGGGCGCCTGCGGCCATCACCGCGCGGTCATGCACCGCGATATGGCCCACCGGCAGGCCCGGCCAATTGTGCCAGCCGAAGATGCGTTCCATCGGGAAGCGGCTGAACAGCCCGTCGGCCACCATGCTGCGCGCCCCGCCGCCGCCCTCTTCGGCCGGCTGGAACACCAGACGGATGGTGCCGCGCCAGGAGGGGTCGTCGAGCAGCAGCTTGGCCGCGCCCAGCAAGGCGGTTGTGTGCCCGTCATGGCCGCAGGCATGCATGACGCCGGGCTTGGTGCTGGCCCAGGGCAGGTCGGTCGCGACCTCCTGGATGGGCAGCGCGTCCATATCCGCCCGCAGGCCAACGCTGCGGTTCGCGCCCTGCCCACGCTGCAGCGTCGCGACCACGCCATGGCCGCCCACCTGTGTGGCGATGTCGGTCACCCCGATCTCGCGCAGTTTTTCCACGACGAAGGCCGCGGTGTCCTGTTCATGCAGGGTCAGGCCGGGATTGGCATGCAGGTGGCGGCGCCACTCGGTGAGGCGGGCGTGCAGATGGCTGTCCATGCGCAAGGTTAGGCACAGCGCCCGCGCGGCACAATGCGCCGCGCTTACCGGCTGTAAACCAATCAGGCGGAGAATGACGGGCGATGGCTCCTCCCGATTCGCTCCCCCCCTCCGTAGCCGCAGCGGGCTCCCAGCCGCAGGCCAGCAATGCGTCCCGCCGCCTTGCCCTGGCCCGCAGCTACGCGACTGCGGCCCTGGCCGCGCTGTCCGAGCACGACCTGCCGCCGATTCCGCCGAACTACGCGCTGTTCTTCGACATGGCCGAGGGCTCCCGCCCTGATCTGCGGCTGGCGATGGAAGCAGCGCAGTCCCGCGGTCCGCTCGATGAAGCCACGATGCACAGCCTGGCCGGGCGCTTCTTCCAGCCCACGGCGGAGGCGTTGCTGCTGGCCGAAGCACTCTCGCGCATCAACCAGACCCTGCAGGAGGCATTGTCGCTGGTCAGCGACCACGGCGCGGAGGCCGAGGCCTTCGGCGAACGCCTGACGGAACTGGCCGGCACCATCAGCCCCGAGCCCAAGCGCCTTGCCGACGTGCTGCGCCGCCTGACCTCAGAGACCTCGGCGATGATCACGCGCAGCCGCCAGACCAGCGGCCGCATCAGCGAGTCGGCGAGCCTGGTGGAAAACCTCCGCGCCGAGCTGGAGGCTGCCCGCCAACAGGCTGTCACCGATGCGCTGACCGGCCTGCCCAACCGTCGTGCCTTTGACGACCGGCTGCCCAGCGCCATCAGCACCGCGGAGGCCTCCGGCAAGCCGGTGGCGTTGCTGATCATGGACATCGACCACTTCAAATCCGTCAATGACCGCTTCGGCCACCCGGTGGGCGATGCCGTGCTGCGCCGCACAGGACAAACGCTCCGCGGCGTGATGCGCGATGGTGACATGCCCGCGCGCACCGGCGGCGAGGAATTCGCCGCCCTCCTGCCCGCCACCACCCAACGCGAAGCGCACGACATCGCCGAACGCGTGCGCCAGGCCGTCGCCGCGCAATCCATGACCATCCGCGCCACCGGCACCAAGCTGAACGACATCACCATCAGCATCGGCCTGGCCATGCGCCACGACGGCGAAAACGCGCTGACCTGGATGCAGCGCGCCGATGCCGCGCTCTACCGCGCCAAGCAGGAAGGGCGGAACCGCGTGGTCAGCGCCGAACCACGCCCTGCCATGTCCTGGAGCTGATCACTCCGCGAGCCTGATGCCCGCGCGGCGGATCACCCCGCCCCAGAGCGCATATTCATGCCGGACCAGGGCCGCGAATTCCTCGGGCGTACTGCCGGTGGGCTCGGCACCGTCGCGCGCCATGCGCTCGCGGATATCGGGCCGGGTGGCGGCCTCGCGCACCGCCTCAGAGATGCGGGCCACGGCCGCCGGCGGCGTGCCCTCGCGCGCGAACAGCCCGAACCAGAGATAGGCCGTCAGCTGCGGCCAGCCGGCCTCGGCGAAGGTCGGGATATCGGGCGCACTCGCGAGCCGCTGCGCCGAGGAGACGGCGAGGATGCGCAACGACCCCGCGCGGTGATGCGTAATGGCCGGCAGGATGCCGTCGAAGCACATCCGGATATTGCCCGCGATGGCATCCGCCAGCATCGGCCCCGAGCCGCGATAGGGCACATCCTGCAGGTCGATGCCCATGGTCGCCTCGGCCAATTCGCCGAAGACATGGGTCATGCCGCCGCGGCCCACCGTGCCATAGCTGTGCCGCCCCGGCTCACGCCGCATCAGCGCCACCCATTCGGCCAGATCGCGGGCGGGGAAGGCCGGGTGCACATGCAGCACCAGCGGCAGGCGGTTGCCGGCGGAGACCGGGATGAAGGCCTCCGGCCGGTAGGACAGCCTCTCATACATATGCGGGTTGGTGGTGAAGATGGCCTGCCCGCCCCAGAGCAGCGTGTGCCCATCGGCCGGTGCGTCCAGCACGGCATTGGCCGCGATCGCCCCGGCCCCGCCGCCGCGGTTTTCCACCACCACCGGCTGGCCCAGCGTCTCGGCGATGCGCCCGCCGATGGCGCGCGCGCCGTTGTCGGCCGCACCACCCGCGGCGAAGGGCACCACCAGCCGGATCGGCCGCGCCGGCGCCCATTGCGCCAGGGCCGGGCTGGCCAATGCGGCGCCCAGCAAGGCCCGACGCATCATTGCCGTTCGATCCCGAGGGATTGCGCCGTCTCGACCCATTTGCGCGTCTCCTGGATGAGGAATTCGCGGTTCTGCTCGGGGGTGTTGGGAATGGGCGAATAGCCCATGCGGCCGAGCCGCGCGATCACATCGGGCTGGCGCAGCACCTTCTGCAGCGCGGCATTGGCGCGCGTGACCGCGGCCACAGGCGCGGGCTGCACAGTGCCCAGGCCGAACCAGACGGTCAGCGCAAAACCCGGCACGGTGCGGGAGATGGGCGGGATCTCGGGCGCCAGCGGGAAGGGTTCGGGCGTGGTCACGCCCAGCGCGCGCACGCGGCCCTCGCGCACCTGCGCCAGGCCATTGGCGAAATCGGTGAAGGTGCTGTCGATGCGGCCGGCGATGACATCGGTCAGCGCCTCCGGCCCGCCGCGATAGGGCACGGCGGTCATGCGCACGCCGGCGGCGCGGTTCAGCATCTCGGAGGCGATCTGTGCCGAGGTATTGGCGTGGCTGAAGGTCAGCTCGCCGGGCCTGCGGCGCGCGCGGTCCAGCAGGTCGGTGATCGAGGTCGCGCCATTATTGGGGGCGACGACCAGGTAGGGCGCCTCGGCCACGCTGCCCAGATGCGCGAAATCATTCAGCGGGTCATAGGCGAGGTTGCGCACCGTCCAGGTGTTGAGCGAGGCATTGGTCACCGACAGCACGATCCAGGTATGCCCGTCGGGCTGCGCGGTGCGCGCGGCCATCGTGCCCACCACGCCATTGCCGCCGGGGCGGTTGTCGATGACCACGGGCTGGCCGAGTTCGGTCGAGAGCGGCTCCACCAGGCTGCGGAACAGCGTGTCGGTGATGGTGCCGGCGGGGAAGGCCACGATCAGGCGGATCGGCCGGTCGGGCCAGTTCTGCGCGAAGGCCGGTGCTGCCAGCGCGGGCAATGCGAAGGCGCTGCGACGGGTGATCATGCGTTTTCTCCGCGGACGAGTTTGTGGATTTCGGTGTTGTCGGCGCGCGGGCCGAGGGCGGCCACCGCCGCATCCCAGCGCGCGCGGCACAGCGCCAGCAGCTCGGCCTGGTAGCCTTCGGCGAGGCTGCCCGCGGTCTCCAGGTCCTTGCGCATCAGGCCCAGCTGGAAGCCGCCGGCATAGCGGCCGGGCAGGATCTCCTGCTTGACCTTGGTTTCGGTCGCGATGTTGCGGCCGGACGATGCATTCAGCACATCGGCCAGAATGGACAGGTCCAGGCCATGCTGTTCGCCCAGCACCAGGGCCTCGGCGGTGGCCAGCAGCCCGGCCGCATAGACATAGTTGTTCAGCGCCTTCATGGCATGCGCCGAGCCGGGCGGGCCGGTGCGGATGATCGCCTCGCCCATGGCGCGCAGCGCGGGTTCGGCCTGGAGGAATTCAGCATCGGCCGCGCCGCACATGATGGCCAGCGTGCCGGCCTTGGCCTTGACCACGGAGCCTGAGACGGGCGCGTCCATGAAGCGCGTGGCCGCCGCCCAGCGGCGCGTCTCGGCGGGCAGCGAACTGCCCATGTCCACCACCAGATGCGCAGGCGTCAGGTGGGGCAGCAGCGCTTCCATCACGGCCGCGACCGCGCGGCTGTCGGGCAGCATCAGGATGATGGTGTTGGCCTGCGCCACGCCGGCCAAGGGCACCATGCTGGCACCGGGCAGGACCGCCGGCCCCGCATCATGCGCGAAGACGGAAAAACCCTTGGCCACAAGGCATGTCGCCATTGGCATGCCCATCATGCCAAGGCCAATGAAGCCGATTGATTGCACTGACGTCTCCTGTCCCGGCGCGGAGCTTGGCCGCGCCGCCCGGTCAGGGCAAGCGTCAGGCGACGACGTGGTAGCGGCGCTGGAAATACACTAGGCCGCCGCTGTCAGGCCCGAGCCGCACGGCGCGCACACGGGCGAAGAGCACGGCATGGGTGCCCTGCTCGGCCACCTCGGCGATCTCGCAATCAAAGGCGCAGGCGGCGCTGTCCAGCACGGGCGCGCCGGTTTCCAGCCGCGACCAGTCGCCCACGCCGAAGCGCTCGGCGCCCTCCAGCCCGCGCATGCCAGCAAAAGTGTTGGACAATTCCTCCGCCCCTGCGCCCAGCGTGTTCACGCAGAGCACGCGATTGGTCAGGAACGCCTCGGCATGGGAATTGCCGCGGTTCATGCAGACCAGCAGCATGGGCGGGTCATCGGTCACGCTGCACACGGCACTCGCCGTGAAGCCCGAACGGCCGGCGGGGCCATCGGTGGTGATGATGTTCACGGCGGCCGCCAGGCGCGACATGCCGGAGCGGAAAATCTGGCGGTCCATCAGGCGTCCTTCAGCAGGCGGAGAAACGGATGCGCTCCACCCGGGCGTCGATGCGGCTGCGCGTGTCGTCGACATCTGTGCCGATGACGATTTCCTGCAAGGGCGGCGGATCGGCGCCGAAGGCGGTGCGCCAATCGGCGGCGAGGTTCACGCGCTCCTCGAACCATTGCGCAGTCGGCGCATTGGCGGCGCGCAGGCGGAACACCTTGCCCAGGCCCGCGGCCCAGGGGGAATAGAAGCGCTGCGGTTCCTCGCCGGTGCCGCCCCAGACATAGATCAGGATGGAGCGCGGCAGGGTATGCGAGCCGGCGCGGGCCTGGGCGATCGTGTACTGCGTGCGCTGCCAGGCGCTGGCCTGCGGCGGAAATCCGGTAAAGCCCACGGCAAGCGCGATGGCGCGGTCATCGCCGCCGCGGCGGGTGAGCGTGGTGCCCGGCGGCCCGAAATCGACGCGCCAGCGCCAGGCCAGGCACTGCGCCTGACCCTGCACTGTGCGCCAGACGAAGCTGCCGGTAGACTGGCCTTCTATGCGGATGCCGTCGGGCACGACGGAGAAGCGCGCGGGTGCGATGCCGCTGTATTCCTGGTGCGTCCAGCCGGCCTCGCGCAGCGGGTCGGCTGCGGCGCGCGCGGGCAGCAAGGCGGCGGCGGCGAGCATGGCGCGGCGAAGCATGGCGCGTTACATGCAGGCAATGGCGCAACAGCACAAGGAGGAAGCCATGGCGGAGATCACCATCCAGGCCAGCGACGGGGCTGGCAGCTTCAAGGCCTATCTGGCCGAACCGGCAGGCAAGCCCGCGGGTGCAGTCATCATGATCCAGGAGATCTTCGGCGTGAACCGCACCATGCGCGCGCTGTCCGACTGGGTGGCGGCGATGGGCTTTATCGCCATCTCCCCCGACCTGTTCTGGCGGCAGAAGCCGGGCGTGGAGCTCGACCCGGATGCCGGCCAGACCCAGTGGGAAACTGCCTTCGGCTACATGAAGGGCATGGACCAGGCGCTCGCGGTGCAGGATCTGAAGGCGACCATCGCCGCCGCCCGCGCCCTGCCCGGCTGCAACGGGAAGGTCGGCACCATGGGCTACTGCCTGGGCGGGCGGCTGGCCTTCATGATGGCCACGCAATCCGATGCGCAATGCCATGTCAGCTATTACGGCGTGGGGCTGGAAGGGCTGGTGGCGGATGCCGCGAAGATCACCGCGCCCACGCTGGTGCACATCGCGCAACTGGACAAGTTCGTGCCGCCCGAGGCGCAGGCGGCGATCAGCGCGGGGCTCGCGGGCCATGCGCAGGCCAGCGTGATGATCCACCCCGGCGTGGACCATGCCTTCGCGCGGCTGGGCGGGCACAGCTATGACGCGCGGGCGGCGACCATCGCCAATGGGCGCAGCGCGGAAATGCTGGTCAAGGCGCTAGGTTGAAGCCTTCCTCCGGGGAGGGCGGCTGGAACCAACGGGCCAGCGCCGCATCATCCTCGGCCGAGACCTGGTAGGCATGGGTGCCGGCGGCGTTGCGCGCGGCAAGGCGCTGCAGACGCAGCGCATCCGGCGGGCGCAGCACATGCAGGATGTGGTCGGCGCCGGCGGCTTCGAAAATGCCGCGCGCCCAGGCGCGGGTCTGGGGCGTGTTCATCGGCCAGTCCAGCACCACAGGCATGCCCAGGCGCAGCAGCTGCGCCACATGCGGGGCGAGTGCGGCGCGCAGACGGGGAATCAGCCGCGCATAGTCATCCAGCGTGCGCATCTCTTCGGGCCAGAGGTGGCGCGTCCATTCATCCTGCGCGATCAGCACATGGCCGGGCCTGGCTGCGATCTGCGCGGCCAGCGTGGACTTGCCGCTGGCCACCTGGCCGCAGAACAGATGCAACATCGTCATGCTGCCACACTCCGATAGAGGAGGTGTTGATGCATCGGGTGTCCGGGCGCGAGGCGCGGATGGCCGAAGGTGCCGGCGGGCCGCATGCCGATGCGCTCCATGACCGCGCGGGAGCGCGTGTTGGCAGGGATGGTGAAGGACACCACTTCCTTCAGGCGCAGCACTTCGAAGGCATGGCGCAGCACGAGCCCCGCGCTGCGCGTGACCAGGCCACGCCCCTCGAATTCCGGGCGGATGCGCCAGCCGATCTCCACCGCCGGCGTGAAGGGTGCCGACCACGGGATACGCATCAGCCCGACCACGCCGATGCAGCGCGCATCCGGCAGGTCCAGCGCGCAGAAGCCGAAGCCATGTGCCGCGTGATGCGCCATCAGCCGGTCCACCCAGGCATCGGATTCCGCGCGCGTCATCAGGACCGGGAAGTGGCGCATCACCCTGGGATCGCCGTTCATCGCGAAGATGGCGGGCTTGTCCGCCGTCTCCAGCGGGCGCAGCGACAGGCCGGGGCCAGGGATGCGCATCCCCAAGCGCAGCAGCGGCGCCGGGTCGTCCCATTCGGCGCGCCGTTCGCTGACCGGCAGGCCCTGCAGCGTGGCCGGATAAGGCGCCGAGAGCCGCGCGCCATGCCTGGCATAGAAGCGCAGCGCGCCGTTATTGGCGGTGAGCGCCTCCAGCCAGACGCGCCTTGCGCCGAGCACCGCCACAGCATCGCCCAGCAGCCGCGCGCCAAGCCCCGTGCCGCGCGCGCCGGGCCTGGCGTGCAGCGCATCGATGTAGACGGCGTCGTCGCGCAGCCAGGCGGCGATGAAGCCGCGTCCCTCGGGGTCCAGCAGCACGGCGCCGGGCTCGGGCGTGGCCAGCTTGTCGCGCCAGAAGGCGAGGCAACGGGCGGGGTACTCCTCGGCCAGGAAGCGCGCGGGCAGCATGCCGGCATAGGCGTCCTGCCAGGATTCAGTGTGGATCGCGGCGATCAGCGCGGCATCATCGGCCGTGGCGTGGCGCAGCACCGTCATGGCGTCAGCCGCAAGGGGTGTTGCGCCCCTGGTCGGCGATGGACCGGGCGCGCGCATTGGCATCGGCACCGCTGGCCGTGCCCAGCCAGCACAGGCGTTCGGTGCCGACGCGATAGACCTCCAGGCGCGAGCGGCGGTCCTCGGTGCGGCGCATGATCAGCGCATAGGGCCTGGCGCGCGGCGCATCGGCGCGCCATTCCAGGCGGTCGCCGGCGCCGGTCTGGCCGGGCATCACCTCGGCTTGGGGTGGGGCGACGTTGAAGACGCTGCGCGGGCTGAGCCGCAGCGTCAGCACCTCCGACCGGCCGCCGACATTCAGCCGCACGCCGAAGCCGGGCGGTGCCGGGCATTGGAATTCCTGATGAACCTGCGTGATGGTGCAGGTCTCGCCGCGCAGTTCGGTGTAGAATGATGTCTGCGCCGCAGCACCCATGGGCAGCAGCAGCGCGGCGAGGAGAAGGGCATGGCGCATCGGGCGGGTCTTCCTGTTTCGTGCAGGCTATGGCGCGGATATCGCCAGCGGCCAAGCTGCGATATCCTGCCTGCCGGAGGACCCGCCGCATGACGCTGACCAGCCTGGACGCCATGGCCGCATCCGTGCCCGATGGCGCGTTGTTGGCCATGCCGCCGGACAATTCATTGCCATCGGTGGCCCTGGCGAAGGCGCTGATCCGGCGCGGCGTGCGCGGGTTGCGGCTGCTGGGCGTTCCGGTGGGCGGGTTTGCCGCCGAAATCCTGATCGGCGCGGGCTGCGTGGCCGAGGTCGAGACCAGCGCGGTCTCCCTGGGTGAGGCCGGCTTCGCGCCGCGCTTCACCGCGGCCATCAAGGCCGGTTCCATCGTGATGCGCGACTGCACCTGCCCGGCCGTGCACAGCATGCTGCAAGCATCCGAGAAGGGCGTGCCCTTCATGCCGCTGCGCGGGCTGATCGGGTCCGACATCCTGAAGCACAGGCCGGATTGGCAGGTGATCCAGAACCCCTATGGCCCGCCCGGCGATGAGATCGTGCTGCTGCCCGCGATCAGCCCCGATGTCGCGGCCTTCCACGCGGTGATGGCCGATGAGGTGGGCAATGTCTGGCTGGGGCGCAGGCGCGAATGCGCGACACTGGCGCATGCCAGCAAGCGTGCCCTGGTGACGGTGGAGCGCGTGGTGCCCGGCAATTTCCTGGAGGATGAACGCCTGGCCAGCGGCGCCATCAACGCGACCTATGTCAGCGCGATCGCGATCGCCGAACGCGGCGCGCAGCCGGCGGCGCTGCTGGATGAATACGGCTTCGACGCCGCCTACGTGGCCGACTACGCCCGCATGGCGCGGACCGAGGCGGGTTTTCAGGAATGGCTGGCGCGTGAGGTGTTTGCGCAGGCGGTCGCGGCGGAATGATACCCACGTCCGATGACCGGAGGGCGCAGCCCGGAGGGCCGAATCGGCCGGTCGAACACGCGCTGGAAGAACTGCTCGCGGTCTGCATCGCGCGACTGATCCGCGCGCAGCCCACGGGCCATATCGCGGTGGGCGCGGCCTCCCCCATTCCGGCCGCCGCCTGCTGGCTGGTGGCCAAGCAGGGCGCGCCGGTCCGGCTTTCCCTGCTGCACAAGCGCAGCGGCAATCCCTTCACCGAGGGCACGCGCGAGCTGTTCGACCTGACCGGCCAGGGCCGCATCGACCTGTTCTTCCTGGGCGGCGGGGAGATCGACGGACAGGCCAACCTGAACCTGATCGGTATGGGCGAATGGCCAGGCACGCAGGTGCGCTTCCCCGGCAGCTTCGGCAGCGCCTTCATGTACATGATGACCGGCCGCACCATCCTGTTCCGCGAGGAGCATTCGCCCCGCGTGCTGGTGGAGCGGGTCGCGCATGTCTCGGCCCCCGGCGTCTCAGCGCCCGGCGTGTTCCGGCGCGGCCACGCCCAGGCCCTGGTGACCGGGCGCTGCGTGTTCCGCTTCCACCCCGAACGCGCGCGCTTTTCGCTGGAGAGCCTGCATCCGGGTGAGACGGTGGCCAGCATCCGTGCCGCGACCGGCTTTGATTTCGACGCGGCCGATGATGTGCCGCAGACCGCCCCGCCGAGTGCCGAGGAACTCGCCCTGCTGCGCGGCGTGGTCTGCGACGAGATGCTCGAAACCTATCCCGAATTCTGTGCGCGTGTGTTCAACCGAAAGTCCGCTGCATGACCGATGCTGTTCCGATGCTTGAAGGCAAGGGCCTGGCCCGTTCCGCCGGCGCCCTCGCCGGGCTGAAGGTGATCGACCTGACCCGCGTCCTCGGCGGCCCCTACTGCACCATGATCCTGTCCGACCATGGCGCGGAGGTGATCAAGCTGGAACCGCCGCAGGGCGATGAGGTGCGCGACTGGGGCCCGCCCTTCCACGAAGGCGATGCCAGCTACTACATCGGCGTGAACCGCAACAAGAAATCCGTGGGCCTGGACCTCGCCAAGCCGGAAGGCCGGCAGGTGCTGCTGCGCCTGCTGGAGGAAGCGGATGTGCTGGTGGAGAACTTCAAGCCCGGCAGCATGGAGAAATGGGGCCTGGGCTATGAGGAGGTTCTGTCCAAGCGCTTCCCCCGCCTGATCCATTGCCGGGTCTCGGGCTTCGGTGCCACCGGGCCTTATGGCGGCGCGCCGGGCTATGACGCGATCGTGCAGGCGGTGGTGGGGCTGATGTCCACCAATGGCACCGCGACCAGCGGGCCCACGCGGCTGGGCACGCCGATGGTCGATATCGGCACCGGCCTGTATTCCGCCATCGCCATCCTGATGGCGGTGCATGAACGCACCACCTCCGGCCTCGGCCAGTATCTCGACATGACGCTGCATGATTGCGGCATGGCGCTGATGCACCCGCATGCGGCGAACCATCTGCTGAACGGCAAGCGGCCGGTGGCCACCGGCAACCCGCACCCCAACCTCGCGCCCTATTCCACCTTCCGCACCAAGACCTGCGAGATCTTCATGGGCGTGGGCAATGACGGCGCCTTCCGCAAGCTGTGCGAATTCCTCGGCATGCCGGAGGTGGCGGCCGATCCGCGCTTTGCCACCAATGGCGCGCGCGTGGTCAACCGCGAGGCGCTGACCGAACTGCTCGATGCACGCTTCGCCGATGAGGATGGCTTCGAGCTCTGCCCGCGCATGCTGGCCGCGGGCCTGCCCGCCGGGCCGGTCACGCATGTGGACCAGGCGCTGGCAGCACCCCACACCGCGCATCGCGAAATGGTCACGGAACTGGGTTGGTTTCGCGGCCTGGGCACGCCCATCAAGATGTCACGCACACCCGGCGGCACGCGCCGCGAACCGCCGCGCTTCGGGCAGGACACGGCGGCGGTGCTGGCCCAGCACGGCTTCTCCGAGGACGAGATCCAGAAGCTGCGCGACGGCGGCGTGGTGATGGAAGCGCGGCGGCGGTGATCGAATTCCTCCACCCGCCCGAACCTGGCTCACCCCGCCCCTTCAGCCGGGTCGCCAAGGCGGGCGGGCTGGTCTTCGTCTCCGGCCACTCCGCCCCGCATGACCCCGCGCGCGGCATTCATCGGGGCGCCACGGCGGCGGAGGAAACGCGCAACGCGCTGCATCACATTGCGTCCTTGCTGGCCGAAGCCGGCTCCAGCCTGGAGCGCGTGGTGCAGGTGACGATGCTCATCACCGACCGTGCCGACTACGCCGAATGCAACGCGGAATATGTGCGGCATTTCCCGCAGGGCCTGCCGGCGCGCCACACCGCGCTGTTCGGCGTGCCGACCGAGGCGAGGGTGGGTTTCGCGGCGATCGCGCTCGCATGATCAAGGGTGCGGCCACCATCTTCGCCGTGCGCGACATGGCCGCCGCATTGGCCTTCTATCGCGATGGGTTGGGATTTTCGGTCAGCTTCGAATGGGGCAAGCCCATCTATTATGCCTGCCTCTGCCGCGATGATGTCGACCTGCATCTGATCGCCGCCAGCGCCACCCGGCGCTCACCGGGCCAGGGCGCCATCTGCCTCTTCGTGGCTGATGTGGACGCGCTGCACGCCGAATGGGCCGGCCGTGGCGTGGCCCTGCCTCAGACCCCGGCCGACAGGGATTACGGCATGCGGGACTTCATGCTGACCGACCCGGACGGGAACGAGATCAGCGCCGGCCAGGCGATCACGGGCGCGGCCTGAGGCCGCGCCCGCAACCATTCACCGACGCGGTGCCGTGACCGCGCCGCCCACGGCACCCACGCCGCCGCCGACAATGGCACCGGTCGCCAGGTTGCCACCGGTCAGTGCCGCCGCACCCGCGCCGACACCCGCACCGATCAGCCCGCCCGTCAAAGCACGCTCGCCAGGCCGCTGCCCGCAGGCTGCCAGACCGATCGCCAGCACGCTCACGATCATGATTGCACGCATCGCATTCCCTCCTGTTGCAACGGGGCGATGATAACACGGCGAACGCGGCCGTCATGTGGCATGGCGACGAATGCCCGCACCTATCGCGGCCATAGGCCAGGCGAGATGGCCGGCGCGGCAGGCTGGCGCCATCATGGCGCCAGACATCACAAGGACGATACCGCCATGCGCACCACCATCCTGCCTGCCCTGCTCCTGCCGGCCATGCTCGCCGCGCTGCCGGCCATGGCGCAGAGCACCGCCTGGAGCGGGGCGAGTCTGGTCTTCACCGGCGGCGGGACCAATGGATGCGCCATCGGTCTGACCTCGGCCACGCATGCCGGCGGGCCCGCCAGCCAGATCAGGCTGATCTTCGCCAATAACGGGACGGAAAGCGTGCGGATCACAGGTGATGCCGTGCTGACACAGGGCGGACAGAGCACCAATCGGCAGTTCTCGGTGGGGATGAACCCGGGCATCGCCGCCTTCACGCCCGGCCCCAACCCAGGCGTGGTGCAGGTCTCGGGCAGTACGCTGCGGGTGACCATCACGGGCTGCCAGCAGCGCTGAGGCGCTTCAGGCGACGCGGCCGGTGGCCGCGGCCTGCTCCACCCGCAGCGCGACCGACAGCGCGGCGCGGCCGGCCGCGCCATCCGGCTCAGGCGGCGTGCCGGCGCGAATGGAATCCAGGAAGGCGGCGTGCTCGGCCTCCAGGCTGTCATGTTCGGTCCAGCTCAACAGGTCGCGGCCCCAGCCGGGCATGTGCTCGGCCGGCTCGGCGCCGCCGGGGCGGAGTGCGGCCAGTTCGCGCTTGAGGAAATCGACCCGCACCTCCCCCTGGTCCCCCAGCAGGCGCAGCCGGCGCTCCATGGCCACGGCGACCCGGCTCGCGGTCAGTTCGGCCTGCATGCCATTGGCGAAACTGAGCTGGGCCACAGCGTAGTCCGCATGCGCGGACATGACAGGCCGACCCACCGCGCGGACCTCCACGGGCTCGGCGCCGGCCAGGCTCAGCACCAGGTCGATATCGTGGATCATCAGGTCCAGCACCACCGAGACATCCAGGCTGCGCGGCCGGAAGGGTGCGACGCGCGTGGCCTGCATGGCGCGCGGCGTGAATCCCGCCAGTTCGGCGCGCAGCATGCGGATGGCCGCCGAATGGCGCTCGATATGGCCCACCTGCAGCACGCGGCCATGTGCCGCGGCGATCAGCCGGTCGGCTTCCTCCAGCGTGGCGGCGATGGGCTTTTCCATGAACAGGTGCCGCCCGGCGGCCAGCACCTGCAGCCCGATCTCCATATGCAAGCGCGTGGGGGCTGCCACGATGATGGCATCCGAGGCCGCAATCAGCGAATCGAGGGGCATGGCGGCGCAGCCTGCCTCACCGGCCACCAGCCCAGCGCGCGCGGCATCGGCGTCCGACAGGCCGGACAGCGCGCCGATCGTGGCCAATTTCAGTGCATGGAAGCGCCCGAAATGGCCGGCACCCACCACGCCCACCCGCAAGGCTTGCATCCCACTCTCCCCGGAAGCATGTTCCGCCCGCTTCGGCCCCCCGGGGGGTGGCCGTCAACCCCGCTCAGGATTCCGCGCACGTCATGATGTATTTCGCCCGTTGGAAGCAGGCCGCCATCCTGGCCGTATGCCTGTTCGGCGTGCTGGTGACGCTGCCGAACCTGCTGCCGCGCGCCGCCTTCCCCGATTGGTTCCCGGTGCGCCAGGTGAATCTGGGCCTGGATTTGCGCGGCGGCTCCTACCTGCTGCTCGAGGTCGATACCAACGGGCTGCTGCGCGAACGGCTGGAACAACTGGTCGAAGGCGCGCGCCGCGGCCTGAACCAGGCCAATCCCCGCATCGGCTATACCGGCCTGCGCGCCGAGCCCGAGCAGCGGCGCATCAGCCTGCGCGTGACCGACCCTGCCCAGCGCGAGGCCGCCCAGCGCATCATCCGCGAACTGGGCCAGGAGGTTCAGCTGGGCGCCGGCCAGCGCGCCCAGGATATCGAGGTCACGATCAACGCCGATGGCCTGCTGGTCGCGCTGGTGACCGAGGCCGGGCTGCGCGCCAAGGCCAGTGCTGCCGTGGAGCAATCCATCGAGATCGTCCGCCGCCGCATCGACGAGACCGGCGTGGTCGAGGCGCTGATCGCCCGCCAGGGCCAGAACCGCATCCTGGTGCAGCTGCCCGGTGTGGATGACCCGGACCGCATCAAGCAATTGCTGGGCCGCACGGCCCGCATGACCTTCCACCTGCTGGACGAGACCGCTAACCTGCAGGCCGCCAGCCCGCCGCCGGGCGTGATGTTCCTGCCCGCCGACCAGGGCGAGCAGCGCTACGCCGTGCGCCGCCGCATCGAGGTGGATGGCGCTTCGCTGACCGATGCCCGCGCAGGCCAGGACAGCCGCAGCGGCGAATGGGTGGTGAATTTCACCTTCGACAGCGTGGGCACGCGGCGCTTCGCCGATGTGACGCGGCAGAATGTCGGCCGGCCCTTCGCCATCGTGCTGGACGACAAGGTGATCACCGCGCCCAATATCCGCGAACCCATCACCGGCGGGCGCGGGCAGATTTCGGGGAATTTCACCGTCCGCTCGGCCAATGACCTGGCGGTGCTGCTGCGCGCAGGCGCCCTGCCCGCGCCGCTGACGGTGATCGAGGAACGGACCGTCGGGCCCGAGCTGGGCGCGGATGCGATCCGGGCGGGCATCATCAGCCTCGCGGTCGGGACCGCCTTCGTGTTCCTGTATATGGGCTTCGCCTACGGGCTGTTCGGCTGGTTCGCGAATATCGCGCTGCTGCTGAACATCGTCTTCATCGTGAGCTTCCTCTCGCTGCTGGAGGCGACGCTGACGCTGCCCGGCATCGCCGGCATGGTGCTGACGCTGGGCACGGCGCTGGATGCGAATATCCTGATCAATGAACGCATCCGCGAAGAGGTGAAGAACGGGCGAAGTCCGATCAATGCGCTGGAGGCGGGCTATACCAAGGCCTCCGGCACCATTCTGGATTCGAACCTGACCAACCTGATCGCGATGGGCTGTCTCTATGCCTTCGGTTCGGGGCCGGTGAAGGGCTTCGCGGTGACGGTGGCGATCGGCACCATCATCCAGATGTGGACGGCCACCGTGCTGACCCGCCTGCTGGTGGTCTGGTGGTATCGCTGGCGGCGGCCGAAGGAACTGCCGGTGGTGGAGAAGCCGCGCATGAGCCTGCGCGAGCGCTTGGCGCGGCCGCTGTTCAGGCTCTGCCCCGATGTCACCAGGATCGCCTTCATGCGCGGGGCCGTGGCGGGGCTGGTCGTCTCCGGCGTGCTGTCTGCCGCATCGCTGCTTGGCGCCTTCTATCCGGGGCTGGAGAAGGGCATCGATTTCCGCGGCGGCATCATCATGGAGGCGCGCACCACCGGCCCGGCCGATCTGGGCGCGTTGCGCGGCGCGGCCTCGGCGCTGAATGTGGGCGATGTCGGCATCCAGCAATTCGGCGATGCGCAGACCGTGCTGCTTCGCCTGCCCGTGCCGGCGCAGGAGGCGCAGGTGCAGATCGTGGTGAACCAGGTGCGCGCCGCGCTGGAGGCAGCAGCACCGGGCATCCGCATCCTGCGCGTGGAAGCGGTGGGCAACCGCATCTCCGATGAGTTGTTCACCGGTGGGATGATCGCACTCGGCATCAGCCTCTTCGCGATGCTGCTCTACATCTGGTTCCGCTTCGAATGGCAGTTCGGCATCGCGGCCATCGTCACGCTGATTTTGGACACCACCAAGACCATCGGGTTCATGGTGCTGTTCCAAATCGAGTTCAACCTGACGACAATCGCCGCGATCCTGACGGTCATCGGCTTCAGCGCCAATGACAAGGTGGTGGTGTTCGACCGCATGCGCGAAAATCTGCGCAAATACAAGCAGATGCCGCTGGAACAGCTGGTGGACCTGTCCATCAACGAGACGCTGAACCGCAGCCTCGGCACCTCGATGACGCTGCTGCTCTCGACCCTGCCCTTGGCACTGTTCGGCGGCGATGCGCTGTCAGGCTTCGCCTGGGTGATGCTGTTCGGCATCTTCATCTCGGCCAGCAGCTCGGTCTTCATCGCAGCGCCCATCGTGCTGTTCAGCGGGCGCAACCGGCTGCGGCGCGGGGAGCCCGGCGCCGCCGGCGCGGTGGCAAGCCAGCCGGGCGGTTAGCGCCTCAGCGCGCGATGACGGGGCGGCTGCCGTGGCTTTCCTGCGGCACGCCACGTTCGAGCGACATGTGGCTGTGCACGCCGACCCAGGCACCGCCCTGGCGCATCAGGATGATGCTGGCCCGGCCCGGCCGGTCGAAGGCCGTGCCGTCGGGATGGAAACCGGTGCTGCCCCAGGGGGTGATCGCCACCGCCATCTGCCCGTCGGGGCTGGCGAGCACATGGGTCTGTTCGGGCACGAAGCGGAAATCATCGGTCTTGGGCCAGACGGAATCCCATTGCCGGTCGCGCCAGTCCCACAGCCCTTCCAGCACGCGCTTATGGGTGCCGAAAGCCAGTGCCTGTTCGTGCCAGAAGGGATAGGCGGATTTGTAGTCCACCGCGCGCACGCAGGCGGCGAAGCGGTCGAGCCAATCGAGGATTTCGGCACGGGTCGCGGCGTCGGCGACGGGAAGCGTCATGGGTGATCCTTCGCAGGGGCGCGGCGGATTGCGCGCGCGGGAAGCTTCAGGCTACGCCGCGGCTCGACGCGCTTTCAAGGACCGGTGCCATGGCCAATCCCGACTATGAGTTGTTCGTCCAACGCCAGCCCGAACTGGCGCTGGCCTTCCGCGAGCATGTGAAGCAGACCCTGGCGCCGGGCGCGCTCAGCACCGCACAGAAGGAGTTGATCGCGATCGCGCTGCTGGCCGCCACGGGCTACATGGCGGGTGTGGAGAGCCACACGCGCCGCGCGCTGGATGCGGGCGCGACGCCGGCCGAACTGCGCGAGGCTGTGGCCATGCTGCTGCCCTTCGCCGGCGTCGGTCGCTTCCTGGAGGCCTATCCGCTGGTCGAGCGCATCCTGGACGAGGCGGGCTGACGCTGACATCCTCGCCACCCCGCGCGAGGCGGCCTGCCGCCTTGCCCCCCTGGACCGAGGACCGCGCATGCGCATCCATTTGATCACCGGCGCGGCCACGGGCATCGGCGCGGCCTGTGCGCGCGGCATGGCCGGGCCCGGCACCGGCTTCATCATCCACACCCGCAAGAACGAGGCCGGCGCGCAGGCGGTGGCCGAGGCCGTTCGCGCGGCGGGTGGCGAGGCAGAGGTGATGCTCGGCGATATCAGCGACCCTGCCCTGCCGGCGGCGCTGGTGGAACGCGCGGTCGCGCGCTTCGGGCGGCTGGATGTGGTGGTGGCCAATGCGGGCTTCGCCGACAAGACGCCCATGCTGGCGGTGACCGAGGCGGGTTTCGCGCGCAGCCTGGATACGGTGCTCTGGGCCTTCCTGCGGCTGGCGCAGGCGGCCGCGCCGCATCTGGCCGGCGGGCGGATCATCGCGATTTCGAGCTTCGTCGCGCATGTCTATCGCGCCAATGTCACGGCCTTCCCGACCACGGCGGCGGCGAAATCAGGCGTGGAGGCGCTGGTGCGGGCCTTGTCGCTGGAGCTGGCGGGCGCGGGCACCACGGTGAATTGCGTCGCACCCGGCTTCACGCGCAAGGACGCGGCGGGACACTCCGCCTTCACGCCGGAACAATGGGCGCAGGTGACGGCGAATATCCCGATGGGGCGCCTGGGCACGCCCGATGATGTTGCAGCGGCCGTGGGTTTCCTGGCGAGCGAGCGCGCCGGCTACATCACCGGCCAGGTGCTGCATGTGAATGGCGGGCTGGTCTGAAGCGGTCTCACGCCGCGCGGGCGGCAGGGGCCAGCCTTGCGGCCAAGGCCGCGTCCAGCGCGGCACGTCGTGACCATAGGTCCCGATACCAATCCAGCCGACGGCGCGCCTGGTAGGCTGTCATGCGTTCGGCGCGCACCCAGTCGCGCGCGGCCTCTGCGATGCGGCGCGCCGCATCGGGGTTGGCAAGAAGGCCGCGCAATGTGGACAGCAGCGCCGCCGGATCGGGCGTCAGGATGGCGGTCTCGCCGTCGCGCAGCGTGTCGCGATACAGGGTTGGGCTGGCCAGGCAGCAGAGGCGATGCGCCCCGGCCTCGACCGCCTTGAGGTCGGATTTGAGGCGGTTGAAGCGGTTATCGGCCAGCGGCAGGAAGGCCAATTCGCAGCCGGCCATGGTGGCGCGATAGGTGGCGTAGTCGGCCGATGGAACGAAGCTTTTGTACGGCGTGTCCAGCGCGGCGAAGGTCTGGGCATCGTGCAGCACGGTGATGGCCAGGCGGCCTTCGGCCTCGCGCAGCGCCTGGGCCAGGGCGGGCAGGAAGGGTGCTGCATCCTCGCTGCGGTTCAGCGCGCCGAAGAAGATGCGCAAGGGCTGACCGGGTTGGAAATTCACAGCTTCCGGCAGTTCGCTGACGCCATTGGGGAAGATGCCGATCTCCGGGTTGAAGGGCGCGATCTCGGCGGCCAGTGCGGGCGTTGTCACCTGCACCGCGTGGACGCCGCGGAACGACAGAAAGCCGCTTTCGGCCATGGCGGGCCAACGCAGCGGGTCATCGTCGAATTCCTGCACCAGCACGGCGCCTGAGTCGCGCGCGCCGGCGATGAAGCCATGGCCCGCCGCTGCATCGGGCAGGAACAGGCGTTGGACCACCAGCACGCGCGGCAGTTCCGGCGGGCCATCGGCGCGGCACTCCTCCGCGCCCGCGCGGGTGGTGACGCCGGGCAATGTGCCAAGGTCGCGCAGCGGTTGCAGCATGCGCACTTCGGCCATGGCGGCCACGGCGTCCTGCATGGGGCGGGCCACGACCAGCATGGGCCTGGGCGGTGTGCGTGTCGCGCGCCAGACCCATTGCAAAGGCGCGGCACGGGCCGCCCAGGCATCACGCGCGACGCCGAGGCGATCCAAGGCGGGGGCCAAGGCATCGGCCATGGCCGATGCCTGTTCGCGGTCAAAGATGCGCGGCGTGCGGTCAAGCGGTGTCAGCCCCGCCTGGCGCAGCGCGTCCTCGACCATGGAGGGTGTGAACCAGCGCAGATGCGCACGGTCCAGCAGGCCGTCGGGCGCATAGTCCCAATGGCCGGTCAGCAGGCGATGGGCGAATGACCAGTGTTCCAGATTGGGCAGGCAGAGCAGCGCCACGCCCTCCGGCGCCAAGAGCGGCGCCAGGCGTTGCAGCAC
>JAIXVH010000462.1 GCA_027483125.1 Acetobacteraceae bacterium
TACCTTCTGATGTGGCTCTTTACGCCGCCCGCTTCGCCTCCCGCCTACGCGCCGTCAGCACGAACTCCGTATACCCATTCGCCTGCGCCGCACCCTGCAACACCAGGTCGCACGCCGCCTGGAACGCCACGCCGTCAAACCCCGGCGCCATCGCGGTGCATGCTGTTTGGCGTTTTCAGCGCCTCCGCCTCGGCCCATCCCACATCAACCGCGGCAGGTGACGACAAGTCCGAAGCTGGTGCAGGGGAAGCCATCGACCGACACCTTGATGTGTGGCGCTGCGGCTAGACGTGCCAGCATTTCCGGTGGGAATGCTGTGCCTTCCGGCCCGTATGGCGGCGTGTCGACATAGCGGTCGAAGACATCAGAGCCGATATCGAAGTCGAGGGCCGCGACAACATGACCATCGGCGCGCAGATCTTCGGCCAAGGCCTGGAAGTGCCGCCGTTGGAACAGCACGGTGGGTGAATGATCGAGGGTTTCGTCATCCCGCAGGTTCAGTTCCGTCGTGATGACCAGCAAGCCGCCAGGTCTCAGCAGCTGCATCGCGGCCTTGGCAGCGTCGAGGCCAGCCTGGATGCTGCCTTGGTGGTGCATCCACTGCATGGCCCAAACGAAGTCGAGGTCATCCACCACAGGGGCATCGTCAGCCCATACCGCGGTCACGAATTGATCGAACAGGTCACGTGCGACGATGTCCGTGTAGTGCAGCCCCTCCAGATCAGGGGCTGTCGGCCTATCATGGGCGGGCGCGGTGCGGTGTATCCTGGTCGCGACACCCATCGACGCCATCAATGCCGCCATCGAGTTGCGGCCATCGAACATTGCAGCACCACGGACGCCCTGACGGATCAGCCCGGCTTCGTACAGGGACTGGGCGATGAAGCAGCTTTCCCACAGACCGCGATGCAGGCGCGGAGCACTGCGGGTTTCACGAGCCCAGAACAGCAGCCAGTCCGAGGCAAAGTCCTGTTGGCGGGGCGAGCGGCTGGCAAGCCCCGTCACCGCCGGGCTCAGCACAACGCGCTGCGCTGCCCGCGCCTCGAACTCGGCGCCAAAATGACCGGCCAGTGCCTTGAGGTTCCAACGCATCGCGTCGAGGTCCCGCGTTGCCTGCCAAAGGCCATTGCCATTGGGCCGTCCGTCCTGGGTCAGGCGGAGCATCGCCTCCACCTCGGCCCGGATCAACGGACGCGGGTCAGGGGTAGCGGCGGCAGGAACAGCGAACAGGGCTGCAAGGCGGTCGCGCAAGCTCACGATGCGGGCTTCGCCGTGATCAGCATGTGCCAGCCAAAGCGCTTCTCCAACGCCTCAAACATGCCCGGCGGCATCGCCTTGAACCAAGGCTGCGGTTCATATTCGTAACGAACATACTGCTCAACCATGTACGGGAAAATGTGGTCTTGGCGGAGCTCGGTGATCTCGAAGCCCGCTGTCAGCGTCGTTGCCTCCTCGGCGGTATAGGTAAACGCGATCGGACAGCCGGACTGCGCTTCCGGCTGGTCGAAACCTGCCTCGATCATCGCGTCCTTCCAGGAGTTCCGGGCATAGACCATCAGCTTCAATTCACCGCCCGGTCTGATCACCTGGCGCATCTCCTGCACGATACGGGCCGGATTCGGGGCGTGGTGGATGACGCCGAAGGAGTACACCAGGTCGAAGGCACCATGCTCGACATGGTGCGACAATTGCTCGGCATTGCAGTGGATGAACCTGCCTTCCAGGCCGAATACCTCAAAGCGCTTCTTGGCCAACGCCATCGACACTTCGGACAGTTCGACAGCCGTATAGTCGGCGCCGGCACGGGCGAAGTTCACCGCATCGGTGCCAATACCGCATCCCACTTCCAGCACCCGCTTGCCGCGCCAGCGCTCGAACTGGGCAAAGCCTGGGATATGCGGCTCCACGAAGTACTTACGCTCTTCCACGTCATCGAAATACTGACGCGTGCCAATTTCTGCCGTCGAGTGTCGGATATTGCATGGCCGGCGGTTCCAATAAGCCTGGACGTCGTCAATAGAAGCGCTCACGGAGGATTTCCTTTCCAAGGACTACGGCGTATTGCGCTCCAGCTCCTCCAGCCAGGCATCGGGCCGGCTATCGGAGGGCGCGCGCCAATCACCGCGCGGCGAGAGTGACCCGCCCGAGCTGATCTTCGGCCCATTGGGCACGGCACTGCGCTTGAACTGGCTGGTCTCGAAGAAGCGGCGCAGGAACAGGCGCAGCCAGTGCTTGATGGCGGGCAGGTCGTATTGGTGGCGCGCCTCGCCCTCGATGCCGCGCGGCCAGGCGCCGCGCGTGGCGTCACCCCAGGCCGATAGCGCCAGGAAAGCCACCTTCGACGGCCGGAAGCCCCAGCGCAGGATGTGGTACAGATGGAAATCCTGCAGCTCATACGGCCCGATCCGCGCCTGGGTGGATTGCACCGCGCCGGTCGCGTCTGGCGGCACCAGCTCGGGGCTGATCTCGGTGGCCAGGATGGTCTCCAGCGTGGCGCAGACATCGGCGCCATGTTGGGCCGTGGTGATGGCCCAGCGGATCATGTGCTGGATCAGCGTCTTCGGCAGCGAGGCGTTGACGTTGTAGTGCGACATATGGTCGCCCACGCCATAGGTGCACCAGCCGAGCGCCAGTTCCGACAAGTCACCGGTGCCCACCACCAGGCCGCCGCTGTGGTTCGCCAGCCTGAACAGGTAGTCGGTGCGGATGCCGGCCTGCACATTCTCGAAGGTGATGTCGTATTGCGGCGGGCCGGGATGGCCGAGATCATGCAATAGCTGCGTGCAGAGCGGGCGGATATCGACTTCGCGCGCATCCACGCCCAGGCCGCGCATCAGCGCCCAGGCCGCCGATTTCGTGCCATCCGAGGTGGCGAAACCCGGCATGGTGACGGCGATGATGTTGGAGCGCGGCAGGCCAAGCCGGTCCATGGTGCGCGCGGCGACGATCAGCGCCTGGGTGGAATCGAGCCCGCCGGACACACCGATCACCAGCTTCTGGAACCCGGTCGCGGAGAGGCGCGTCAGCAGGCCGGTGACCTGGATGTTCCAGGTCTCGTAGCAATCCTGGTCCAGGCGCTCGGACACGTCCGGCACATAGGGGAAGCGCGGAATGGCTCGCGCCAAAGGCAATGGCCCGGCGGGCGCGTCGAAGCGGAAGGCGATGCGGCGGAACTGCGCCGGATGCGCCATCGCAGCATCCCGGAAGGTGCCGACGCGGCGGCGTTCGGCGACCAGGCGCTCCACATCGATATCCACGAAGATGCGTTGAGCGGTGTCGGCGAAGCGCGCGCTTTCGCCCAGAGCTGCGCCGTATTCGAAGGCCGTCAGCTGCCCGTCCCAGGCCAGGTCCGTGGTGGATTCACCAGCACCCGCCGCGCAATACAGATAGGCCGCGATGCAGCGGCGGGACTGCGCATCGCACAGCACGCGCCGGTCCTCCGCCTTGCCCACGGTGATGGGGCTGCCGGACATGTTGCACAGCACCGTCGCGCCGGCCAAAGCGCCAGCCGTCGAGGGCGGCATCGGCGCCCAGAGATCCTCGCAGATCTCCACATGCGCGACGAAGTCGGGCAGGTCCTCGGCGGCGAAGAGCAGGTCGGTGCCGAAGGGCGCCTCCTGGCCGGCGATGCGGATTCTGTCCGCGGGTGCGGCGGCGGCTGGTGCGATCTGCCGCTTTTCGTAGAACTCGCGATAGTTGGGCAAATAGGATTTCGGCACCACGCCCAATATGCGCCCGCGCTGGATGGCCACGGCGCAGTTGAACACCGAATGGCCATGCCGCAACGGCGCGCCCAGCAGCAGCAGCGTGCGATGCGCGCGGGAGGCTTCGGCAATGCTGGCAATCGCGTCCTCGGCGGCCTCCAGCATGGCTGATTGCAGCAGCAGGTCCTCGGTCGAATAGCCGGTCAGGCCAAGCTCGGGCAGCAGCAGCAGCGCGGCCCCTTCGGCATCGGCGCGCGCCAGTTCCGTGATCGCCGCGCGCGCATTGGCTGCGGGGTGGGCCAGTGCCAGCACTGGCATCGCCAGTGCCGCACGCACGAAGCCGTGGCGGTAGAGGTTGTCGAAGGGCAGGGCGCTCACAGGCGGGGATTCAACCAGCATTGAACGCCGTCTCCGAACATCACGCGGCCAAAGGTTGTGGGCTGCGGTCGGCCCATCCTGAAGTCAAAGACTTTCGACCACCCGAGACCAAGAAAGAGTTGCCTCAGTTCACGTTCGATCGCCGCGCCGTGAGTGCCGATATAGATTCGGCGCACTTTCTCGTCGAGCGTCCGTGCGCCAGCAACACAGACTTCGGCTTCGGCGCCTTGGATGTCGATGTCAAGCAGATCAACACAATCGACGTCCCGCAACAGGGTGCTGAGCGAATAGGCCGGCACCA
>JAIXVH010000304.1 GCA_027483125.1 Acetobacteraceae bacterium
ACCCACCACGGCACCCGCGCCGATCACCGCAAAGGGGCCGATGATCGCATCAGCCGCCACATCGGCGTCAGGCGCGATCACAGCGGTCGGATGGCGGGTGGCGGCCGGCACGCGCTGCGGATGGAACAGGGCGGCAGCGCGCGCGAAGGCCAGTTGCGGGTTGGCCACAGCGATCAGGATGGCGCCTGCCGGGGCGCGCGCGGACATCTCCGGACGCAGCAGCACACCGCCCGCGCGCGTGGCCGCCAGCGCCGGCGCCAGCTTGGGGCTGTCGATGAAGGTCAGCTCGTCCGGCCCAGCCTGGTCCAGCGCGGCCAGGCCCTGGAACAGCCGGTCCGGGTCGCCCGCTGCCTCACCGCGCACGGCGGCGAGGATGGCGCGCAGGCTTTGCGGACCGGCGATGGGATGGAAGCGGGGATCCGCGGCCATCCGGTGTTACCGTGCGGGTTGCGCCGGCCGCGGGGGTTGCGCGGGCGGCGGTGTCTGGCGGGGTGTGGCCGGAGCGCCGGGCGCGGGCGTCGCGGCGCGGCCGTCGGATTCGGGCGGGATGGTCACGCGCGGCAGCACACGGTTGAACTGCTGCGCGATTTCTTCCGTCAGGTCGAAGGGCGGCTCGTTCATGATGACCAGCGGACGCGGCAGCACGATGTTCACGCTGCGCGACTGCGCCACCTGGCGGATCACGGTGCCGAGCGATTCCTCGATCTGCACCAGGGCCTGCTGCGCCGATTGCTCGATCGACTGGCTGCGGTTGCGGAAGATCCGCTGGCTTTCGGTGATGCGGTCCTGCAGGTCGCGTTCGCGCAGGCGCACCACTTCGGCGCCCAAGGTGGCGCGCTGGGCGGCGAGTTCCTGCTGGGCTTCGCGCCAGGCATTCTGTTCGCGCTGCAGGTCATCATTCAGGCGGGTGCGGCGGCGTTCGATTTCCTCGCGCACCTGGCCGAAAGCGGTCGAGACGCGCTGCACTTCCGGCACATCGACGATGCCGATGACGGCGGCCGGCGGTGGCTGGCCGGGCGGCAGCGGCTGCGGCGCGTCGGTCCGGGTGGGCGGGCGCTGGCCCTGCTGCGGCGGGCGCTGACCCTGCTGCGGCTGGCCTTGCGCGGGCGGGCGCTGGCCCTGCTGCGGGGGCGGGGCGCCTTGCGGCCGTTGCTGGCCGGGCACGAAGAAGCCCGGGTCCTGCTGCGCGGGCGCGGTGCCGGGCAGCATGGCCACGAACAGGGCACCGGCCGCGACCAGGGCCAGGCGGCCCATCGCTGTGGTCTTCATCATCAAGGCCTTCCTGAAATCCTCATTGCGTGATGCGCCCGGGCGAAATCGCCGAAGACGCTGAACCACGCGATCACCCAAGGTTGGAGCCTGCTGCGGGAGCGTATGCGAACGCAGCATGCTCTAGAAGCGTGTGCCGAAACCGAAGCGGAAAACCTGCGTCTCATCGAGCGGACGCTTCACCACCGCGCGCGCCAGATCGAGGTTGATGAGGCCGAAGGGGCTGCGCCAGGAGACACCGACACCGATCGAGACGCGCGGCGTTGCACTGTTGAACACATCCGGGCCGCGCGGCCCTTGCGTCAGCGCGCCGGCATCGATGAAGGCGCGGCCGAGCAGGCCGAGTTCGCTGGGCACCGGCAGCGGGTAGCGCATTTCGGCGCTGGCCGTCCACATGAAGCGGCCGCCAAGGCTGTCGCGCGTGTTGATGTCGCGCGGGCCGACACCGGCGATCTGGAAGCCGCGCAGGTTTTCGCCGCCGAGGAAGAAGCGGTCCACGATGCGATCACGCTCGCCATTGGCGAAGCGGCGGCTGCCCAAGGGCGCGAGGTGGCCGACGCTGCCGGACAGCGCCAGCACGTAATCCGGGTCGCCCAGCAGCCGCTCGAAGGGCAGGAAGACCACGCCGTCAAAGCGGTTGCGGATATAGGTCACGTCGCCACCGAGGCCCGCGAAATCCGCGCCCCAGCGCAGCAGGTAGCCGCGGCGCGATTCCAGCGGCGAATCGCGCGTGTCGAAGGCGATGGTCTGCGAGATTTGGCTCAGCAGCGAACGGCCCTGCTGGTCGCGCACGAAGCGTGAGGCGTTGGCCTGCACGTTGAACACATTGCGGTCCACCAAGGTGTAGGACCAGGATTGCCGCAGGCGTTCATTGAATTCATAGCCCACGCGGATGGCGAAGCCGAGGCGCCGTTCCTCGTAATTGGCGATGCGCAGCAGGTTGCGCTGCACCAGGAAAATGTCCGCGCCGGCGGCCAGGTTGCGGTCCAGGAAGGCCGGGTCGGTGATCGAGAGATCGACCTGGCTGCGCCGCTGCGCCAGCGTGCCGTTCAGGCGTGCATCGATGCCGGTGCCGACCAGGTTGCGTTCGCGCAGGCCGAGATCGACCAGGAAGCCCGCATCGGTCGAGAAACCGCCGCCCAGGCTGACTTCGCCGGTGGGCCGTTCCTGCACCTGTGTGGTCACGATGGCGCGGTCCGGCGAGGAGCCGGGCGTGGAGTTGATCTGCACATCGGCGAAATAGCCGAGGTTGCGGATGCGCTCGCGCGAGCGGCGGATCTGCGCGGCGTTGAACGGGTCACCCTCGGCCACGCGGAATTCGCGGCGGATCACGCGGTCCTGGGTGCGGGTATTGCCCGCGATGTCCAGGCGCTCGATGAAGACGCGCGGGCTTTCATTGACCGCGAAGGTCAGGTCGATGACGCCGGTCTCGCGGTTGCGGCGAACCTGGGGCTGCACCTCGACGAAGGGGAAGCCGCGCAGATTGGCGGCGTCGGCCAGCGTCTGCGTCATGCGCTCGATCAGCTCGCCATCATACCAGTCGCCGGGGCGCAGTTCGACGCGCGAGCGCAGCTGCGCCGTGTCCATACCGGCAAACTGGCTGGTCACCTGCAATTCGCCGATGCGATAGCGGGTGCCTTCATTGACCTGGTAGGTCAGGAAGAAGCTGGAGCGGTCCGGCGCCAGTTCCGCGGTGCCGGCGCTGACTTCCACATCCGCGAAGCCGCTGCGCAGGTAGAAGCGGCGCAGCAATTCGCGGTCGAAGGCGACGCGGTCGGGATCATAGGTGTCGGACTGCGTGAGGAAGCGCTGGATGGAATTCTCGCGCGACGACACGACGTCACGCAGGCGGCGGTCGGAGAAGGTCTGGTTGCCGACGAAGTTGATGCGCGAAATGCGCGCCGAATCGCCCTCGGTGATCTCGAACACGACATCGACGCGGTTCTGGTCGAGCGTGATGATCTGCGGCGTGACAGTGGCCGCGAACCGCCCGCGCCGGGCGTAGAGGTCCAGGATGCGCTGGCGGTCGGCCTGGGCCAACTGCGGCGTGAAGACGCCGCGCGCGCGCAGCTGCACTTCGGGGCGGATATTGTCGTCGGAGACGCGGCGATTGCCCTCGAAGGCAATGCGGTTGATAAGCGGGTTTTCCTGCACGGCGACCACCAGCCGCGAACCATCGCGGCCGATCTGCACATCGCGGAACAGGCCGGTGGCGAAGAGCGCGCGCAAGGAGCGGTCCATGCGGTCCGGCTCGTAGCTGTCACCGGGCTGGAGCAGCATATAGCTGCGAATGGTGTCCGCATCGATGCGCTGGTTGCCGCGGATTTCCACGGCGGAGATGGCGCCGTTCTGCTCCAGCGTGTTGCGCTGGGTGGGTTGCGGGCGGCGCTGTTGCGCCTCCGCCACCGCGGGGATCAGCGGCAACAGACAGGCGGAGGCCATCAACAGGCCCCGGAGGGTCGGGAAAAGCGTGGGAATGGGGGCGCGCATCTTCACTCTGTCTCGGCTCGGGCGGCACCATAGCGGCGGGGGGCGCGCGCCGCTACCCGGCCCCGTTGCGGTCCGGGCATCAGGTCAAAATCCCCACCACCCAACGGCCGAAGGCGCCATGCGCCAGGTCGTTCCAGGTGGCGAAGACGAACAGGGCGATCAGCAGCGCGAAGCCTGCACGGAAGCCATATTCCATCGCCTTGGCCGGCAGCGGACGGCCGCGAATTGCCTCGGCGGCATAGAACATCAGGTGTCCGCCATCGAGCAGCGGCACCGGGAAAAGATTGATCAGCGCGAGCGAGACCGAGAGCAGCGCCATCAGGTTGATCAGCGGCACGATGCCCAGGCTGGCTGCCTGGCCCGACACCTCGGCGATGCGAATCGGCCCGCCCAGATCCTGCGCCGAACGCGCCCCCGAGATCATCTCCCACACGCCCACCAGCGTCTGGCCGGAGATGTCCACCATATGGACGGTGCCGGCCCAGAGCGCGCTGAAGGGGTCGAGCCGCTCGAACTGCGCGCCGCCGCCCTGGATGCCGAGCACGCCGACCGGCGCTGCCTCCGAACCCGGGCGGGTGGCGGGCACCACGGTCAGGCGGATTTCGCGGCCGTCGCGCATCAGCGTGACCGCGACTTCCTGGCCGGCCCGTGGCTGGATATGGCGCTGCAACTGCTCGAAGCGCTGCACGCGCTGGCCATCAAGCGCGGTGACGACATCGCCCTGCATGATACCGGCGCGCTCGGCCACGGAACCGGCGGCGACCATGCCGATCGCGGTCTGGCCCATCGGCCTGCCATGGGTGGCGAAGAGCAGCGCGAACAGCACCGCGGCGAGGATGAAGTTGGCCGCCGGCCCCGCGGCCACGACGATGGCGCGGTCACGCACCGGCTTGTCGTGGAAGGTCTGGCCCGGGCGGAGTGCGGCCATTTCCTCGGGCGTGGCGTCGTTCGGGTCGATCTGGCCGTGCAGCTTCACATAGCCGCCGAGCGGGATCCAGGAGACGCGCCAATCAGTGCCGCGCTTGTCGGTCCAGCCGGCGATGGTGCGGCCGAAGCCGATGGAGAAGACATCCACATGCACACCGCGCCAGCGGGCGGCCAGGTAGTGACCCAGTTCATGGATGAAGACGAGCACGCCCAGCACGACCAGGAAGGCCAGGATGGTGCGAACGATCTCGGGCAGAAAATCCAGCATGGGGTTGAGTTAGGCTGCCGCGCGCCGGGCCGCAATGCGCGTGGCCGATTCGCGCGCCGCCGCATCGGCCGCCAGCACCGAGGGGAGGTCCGGCACGGGCAGGTGCGAGAGTTCCGCCAGGGTTTCTTCCACCACCGTCGCGATATCCAGGAAGCCCAGCTTGCGGGCCAGGAAGAGCGCGACGGCGACCTCGTTCGCGGCGTTCAGCACGCAAGGCGCGGCGCCGCCTGCGACCAGCGCCTCGCGGCACAGGCGCAAGGCCGGGAAACGAATCGTGTCTGGCGCAAAAAACTCCAGCTTCGCCAGCGCGGCCAGGTCCAGGCGCGGCACGGCCACGTCCATACGGGCGGGCCATGCCAGGGCATGGGCAATGGGCGTGCGCATGTCGGGACTGCCCAGCTGCGCCAGGATGGAGCCATCACGATATTGCACCAGGCCGTGCACCGCCGATTGCGGGTGGACCAGCACCTCGATCTGCTCGGGTGTGACGGGGAAGAGGCGCGCGGCCTCGATCATCTCCAGCCCCTTGTTGAACATCGAGGCACTGTCGACGGAGATCTTGGCGCCCATGGACCAGACCGGGTGCTTCACCGCGGCTTCCGGCGTGGCGGCGCGCATTTCGGCAAGCGATGCGTTGCGGAAGGGCCCGCCGGACGCCGTCAGCACGATCTTCTCAATGGCGTCGGGCGCGGCGCCGACCATGGCCTGGAAGATGGCGTTGTGTTCGGAATCCACGGGCAGCAGAGTGGCGCCGGAGGCGCGCGCTGCCTCCAGCACGATGGGGCCGGCGCAGACCAGCGATTCCTTGTTGGCGAGTGCGAGCGTGCCGCCGCGCTTCAGGGCGGCCAGGGTGGAGGCGAGGCCCGCCGCGCCCACGATCGCGGCCATGGTCCAATCGACCGGGCGGGATGCGGCTTCCAGCACGGCGTTCTGCCCGCCCGCGGCTTCGATCCCGCTGCCGGCCAGGGCTTCGCGCAGCGCGGGCAGCGCCGCCTCATCGGCCACCACCGCCAACTTGGCGCGCAAGGCACGCGCCTGCGCCGCCAGCGCCACCGCGTCACGGCCGGCGACCAATGCCTCCACCGCGAAGCCGCCGCCTTCCAGCAGGGCTGCCGTGCTGCGGCCGATGCTGCCGGTGGCGCCCAGAACCGTGATGCTTCTCAACGCCACAAATGCACTCCCAAACCAAGGATAATACTGAGCAAAGCCGCTGCCGGCGCCGCCGCCAACACACCATCCAGCCGGTCCAGCAGGCCGCCATGGCCCGGGATCAGCTGCGAGGAATCCTTCACGCCGAAGCGCCGCTTGATCCAGGATTCCAGCAGGTCTCCGGCCTGGGATACCACCCCCAGCGCACCCGCGACCAGCGCCGCACGGATTTCGGACCCCGCAGGCTCCATCCACCAGGCGGCGATGACGCCGACCAGCATCGCGCCCACCAGCCCGCCCGCCGCGCCGGACCAGGTTTTCCCCGGCGAAATGCTGGGCGCCAGCTTCGGCCCGCCAAAGGCGCGCCCGGCCACATAGGCGGCACTGTCACTGGCCCAGACCACGGCGAAGAGGAACAGCACATTCTCGCGCCCGGCGGCATTGTCGTGGCGCAATTCCATCAGCGCGATGCCGGCCGCGCCGATATAGAGCACGCCCGCAGCCAGGAACCAGGCCGGCAGGCCGGCGGCGTTGCGATGCGCCAGCGCCGCCACGACCAGCAGCGCCAAAAGCCCCAGCAAGGGCATGCCCAGCACCGCCAGCGCCCCGCCCCCCAGCACGCCCAAAGGCACCAGCATGCCCGGCATGGCGCGGGTGGAACCGCCGCACATGCGCACCCATTCCCATGCCAGGCCAGCGACGCACAAAGCCAGCAGCGCATTGAACCAATGCGCGCCCAGCCAGATGCAGGCGATGGCCGCCGGCAGCAGCAGGGCAGCCGTGGTCAGGCGCTTGCGCAGGTCCCGCCAGGGGCCGGTCGTGGCCGTGGCACTCACCCGACGCGCGCCCCGTAGCGGCGTTCGCGCGCGCCGAAGCTCTCGATGGCGGCGTGGAAATGCGTGGCGTCGAAATCCGGCCAGAGCACGGGCTGGAAGATGAACTCCGCATAGGCCGCCTGCCAGAGCAGGAAATTGGACAGCCGCTGCTCGCCGCTGGTGCGGATGATGAGGTCGGGGTCGGGCATTCCTGCCGTGGTGAGGTGGCGGGAGAAGGCGGCCTCGTTCACCTCCTCGGGCGCCAGGTCGCCACGGGCCACGGCCGCGGCCACGGCGCGGGCGGCGGCCAGGATTTCGGCCCGCGCGCCGTAGGATAGCGCCACATTGAGGTTGAGCGCGGTGTTGTGCGCGGTGCGCTCCTCGCCACGGTCGATCAGGCGGCGCAGCTCCTCGCCGAAGCGGGCGCGGTCGCCGATGATGCGCAGACGCACGCCTTCGCGCGCGAAATGGTCGATTTCGTGGTTGAGGTAGTAGCGCAGCAGGCCGGTCAGTTCCTGCACCTCATCCTGCGGGCGCTGCCAGTTCTCGCTGCTGAAGGCGAAGAGGGTCAGCCAGCGCACGCCGGCGCGGCCGGCGGCCTCGATGGCGCGGCGCGCGGCCTCGGCGCCGGCGCGGTGGCCGAAGGCGGCGGGCTGGCCGCGGCGCTGCGCCCAGCGGCGATTGCCGTCCATGATGATGGCGACATGCACCGGGATGCGCGCCGGCGCGGAGCTTCCGGGAAGGCGCGCGTCATCCGGCATCAGACGGTCCGAATATCCTTGTCCTTCTCCGCGAAGGCAGCGTCGATCTTCTTGGTGTATTCGTCGGTCAGCGTCTGCATCTCCTTCTCGGCGCGCTTGGCCTCGTCCTCGGAGATGGTGGATTTCTTCTTCCAGGCCGCGATCTGCTCCATACCGTCACGGCGCACGCCGCGAATCGCGACTTTCGCTCCTTCGGCGTATTTCGCAGCCTGCTTGGAGAGGTCGTTGCGGCGTTCGGCGGTCAGCGGCGGCAGCGGCACGCGGATGGTCTGGCCTTCGGCCTGCGGGTTCAGGCCGAGGCCCGAATCGCGGATGGCGATCTCCACCGCCTTGGTCTGGCTGCGGTCGAACACCTGCACATTCAGCATGCCCGGGCCGCCGACCGAGATATTGGCCACCTGGTTCAGGGGCGAGACAGCGCCATAGATCTCGACGCGGATGGGTTCGAGCAGGGCGGGCGACGCACGGCCGGTGCGCAGGCCCTGGAACTCCTTCTTCAGCGTCTCCATGGTGCTGTCCATGCGGCGCTTCATGTCGTCCTTCAGCGCCTTGGGATCTGCGGGTGCGGCCATGTTCAGTCGTCCTGTACGGTGGTGTAGGCGCCATGCCCCAGCATGACTTCGCGGAAGGCGCCTGGCTGGTGGATGTTGAAGACGATGATGGGCAGCTTGTTCTCACGCGCAACGGAGATCGCGGCGGCATCCATCACCTGCAGGTCGCGCGCCAGCACTTCCAGATAGGTCAGGCGGTCGTAGCGCTTGGCATCGGGGTTCTTGCGCGGATCGGCGCTGTAGATGCCATCGACCTGCGTGCCCTTCAGCAGCGCGTCGCAGCCCATCTCTGTCGCGCGCAGGGCGGCCGCCGTGTCGGTCGTGAAGAACGGGTTGCCGGTGCCGGCGGCGAAGATCACGACGCGCCCCTTTTCCATGTGCCGCATGGCGCGACGGCGGATATAGGGCTCACAGATTGCGGACATTTCTATGGCGGACTGCACGCGCGTGTGAACATTGAGCTTTTCCAGCGCGGATTGCACGCCCAGTGCGTTCATCACGGTCGCCAGCATGCCCATGTAGTCCGCCTGGGCGCGGTCCATGCCCGAGGCGGCGCCGGCGATGCCGCGAAAGATATTGCCGCCGCCGATGACGAGCGAGACCTGGACACCGAGTGCCACGGTGTCGCGCACATCCTCGGCGATGGCCTTCACGGTGGCATTGTCCAGGCCGTACTCACGATTGCCCATCAGGGCCTCACCGGACACCTTCAAGAGCACGCGTTTATAGGTTGGCGTTTCGGTCATGGACGATCCTTCGGTTGGCATTCCATACCGGAGGGAGAGCCCCCCTCACAAGAACGGGGCGCCATCCTTTCGGAGGGCGCCCCGTGAAAACCCGGCCATAAGGCCGTGTCAGCCCTTGGTGACGCCGGCCTGCGCCGCCACTTCGGCCGCGAAATCCGACACTTCCTTCTGGATGCCTTCGCCGAGCTGGAAGCGGGCGAAGCCGGTCAGCTTGCCGCCGGCCTTCTTGACCACTTCCTTCACGCGGCTCTCGCCATCCACGACGAAGACCTGCTCCAGCAGCACCACTTCCTCGTAGTACTTGCGGATGCGGCCCTCGACCATCTTCTCGATGACGGCCGGCGGCTTGCCGCTGGCCGCGGCCTGTTCCATCAGCACCGCGCGCTCGCGCGTCAGTGCCGAGGGGTCCACGGCGTCGACATCCAGCGCCTCGGGGCGGGCGGCGGCGACATGCATGCCGATCTGCCGGCCGAGCGTCTCCATGGCCTCGATCTCGCTCTCGGCCTCGAGTGCGACCAGCACGCCGATCTTGCCCAGGCCAGGCTTGACCGCATTGTGCATGTAGGTGGCAACCGCCCCCGACGGCACGGAGAACACCTTGGCGCGACGGATCGTCATGTTCTCGCCGATCGTGGCGATCAGCCGCGTCAGCTCGTCCTGCACGCTATGCGTGGTGCCCGGATAGGTCGCGGCCTTCAGCGCCTCGACATCCTCGCCCACCGACAGCGCCAGGCCGGCCACTTCGGCCACGAAACCCTGGAAGCTTTCGTTGCGGGCGACGAAATCGGTCTCCGCATTGACTTCGACCATCGCAGCCCGCTTCGGCCCGGAAGCCGTGCCGACCAGCCCTTCGGCGGCCACACGGCCGGACTTCTTGGCCGCGGCCGACAGCCCCTTCTTGCGCAGCCAGTCGATGGCGGCGTCCATGTCGCCGTCGTTTTCGACCAGCGCCTTCTTGCAATCCATCATGCCCGCGCCCGTGCGTTCGCGCAGGTCGCGCACCATCAATGCGGTGATTTCAGCCATGGTTCTTCTCCGAAACTCGGGTCAGGCTTGCGCAGCCGGGGTTTCGGCGGGCGCTTCGGGGATCATCTCGGCCACGGCCTCAGGTTCGGGCAGGGCTTCGGGCATCGGTGCGGCCATCGCGCCGAGGTCAGCGCCCGACGAGCCGAGTTCCTGCGAGATGCCATCCAGCACCGCCGCCGCCACCAGGTCGCAATACAGGCTGATCGCGCGGATCGCGTCGTCATTGCCCGGCACCGGGAAGGCGATGCCATTGGGATCGGAATTGCTGTCCACCACGCCGACCACGGGAATGCCAAGCTTGTTGGCTTCCTCGATCGCGAGCTTTTCCTTCACCACGTCGATGACGATGATGATGTCCGGCAGGCCGCCCATATCCTTGATGCCGCCGAGTGCGCGGTCGAGCTTTTCCTTCTCGCGCGTCAGCATCAGCACTTCCTTCTTGGTGAGGCCGGAGACATCGGTGCCCAGACGCACCTCCATCTCCTTCAGGCGCTTCACCGAGCCGGTGATGGTCTTCCAGTTGGTCAGCATGCCGCCGAGCCAGCGGTGGTTCACATAATACTGGCCGCAGCGCTGCGCGGCCTCGGCCACGTATTCCTGCGCGGACTTCTTGGTGCCGACGAACAGCACGCGGCCGCCACCGGCCACCACGTCACGGATGGCGCGCAGCGCGCGGTCCAGCAGGGGCACGGTCTGCTGCAGGTCCAGGATATGGACCTGGTTGCGCACGCCGAAGATGTACGGCGCCATCTTGGGGTTCCAGCGGCGCGTATGGTGGCCGAAATGAACGCCGGCTTCGAGCAATGCGCGCAGGGAAACGACTGGCATGGCCATCGTATGGTCTTCCTTTCTCAGTCCGGTTGGGCCTCCGCGGCGCTGCACCCAGGTTGCCCCGGGACCGGACCTTTCGCTGCAAAGCGGAAGGGCGCGCCGCGTGTGAATTGCCTGGCACCACGCCAAGCTGCGCGCGTATGCCCGATGCGCGGGCCGCGCGTCAACCGCGGCCGTATCCTTGGCGCGTCAACCGCGTCGTGTCCCTGGCGCGTCAACCGCGCGGGCCAATCAGCCGCTGGCGCAACCGGCGCGACAGCCAATCAATGGCCGCCACCGTGATCACCAGCAGGATGATGATGAACGCCACCTCATCCCAATGGCGCACGCGAATGCGCTCCGCGATCTGCAAGCCGATGCCACCCGCACCCACCACGCCCAATATGGTCGCGCTGCGGGTGTTGGATTCGAGGAAGTACAGCGCATGGCCCAGCATGATGGGCAGCACCTGCGGCAACAGGCCAAAGCGCATGGTCAGCGTGGGCGCGGCACCAGTCGCGGCCACCGCCTCGGCCTGTTTCTTCTCGGCGTTCTCAATGGCTTCCGCGTAGAGCTTCGCCAGCACCGCGATATCGGCGGTCGCAATCGCCAGCACGCCCGCGAGCGGCCCGAGCCCGACCGCGCGCACATAGGCCAGCGCCCAGATCAGCTGGTCCACGCCGCGGAAGCCGTCGAACACACGCCGCAGCGAGAAGCGCCACAGCGTGCTGGTCACCACATTGCGCGCGCCCATGAAGCCCAGCGGCACCGCGATCACGGCGGCGATGAAGGTGCCCAGGAAGGCCATCGCCACGCTCTCGGCGATGCCCTTCAGGATTTCCACCCATTGCTCGCCAGGCGATGGCGGCACCATCAGCCGCAGGATCACGCCCAGGCCCGACAACCCGTTCCACAGCCGCTCGGGCGTGATGTCGAACATGCGGAAGGTCAGCACCAGCCAGGCGATGAAGGCGCCCAGCGCCAGCCAGCGCAGCGCGCGCCCCGCCGGGCTGGGGCCGAAGGCGGCGGGCATGCGCGCGCGCCAGCTGGCGATCTCGGCAGGGGTCATGCTGGAGCGGTTCATGCCAAGCCCTCGATCACGCGGCGGCGCAGGCGGTCGGTGACCAGATCGATCGCCACCACCGTCAGGATGATGAGCACGAGGATGGCGCTGATCTCCTCGTAGTAGTTGAAGCTGATCACCTTGTAGAGCTCCTCGCCAATGCCGCCCGCGCCCACGAAGCCGATGACGCTGGCCGAGCGGATGTTGATCTCGAAGCGCAGCATCGCGTAGCTCAACATGTCCGGCAGGGCGGCCGGCAGCGCCGCATAGCGGCAGCATTGCGCCCAGGTGCCGCCCGAGGCGCGCACGCCATCCCAGGGGCGCATCTCGATATTCTCAATGGCGTCCGCGAAGAGCTTGCCCAAGGCACCCGCCGTGTGCAGCGTGATCGCCAATATGCCCGCCAGCGCACCCACGCCGAAGGCCCAGACGAAGATCAGCGCGAAGACGATTTCCGGAATGGTGCGCGATGCCTCCAGGAAGCGCCGCGCCAACTGGTTCGCCCAGGCGGGCGCGCCGGTGTTGCGGGCCGCGACGAAGGCCAGCAGCAAGGCGCACACCGTGCCGCCCAACGTGGCCAGCGCCGCCATCTGCGCCGTCTCGAACAACAGGATCAACCAGGCATCCCAGCGGTAGAACCAGAAGGCGAGACTGCCCTCGGTCTCGGTGCCGGCGAACAGCGCGGCCCAGCGCAGATCAGGCGTGATACGGGCGAAATACTCGCCGATGCGCGGCACGCCCGCGGCCAGCGTCGCCGGGTGGAATTCACTCACCCAGGCCGCCAGCAACAGGCAGGCCAGCAACACCACGAGACCGATCAACGTGGCCTGGCGGCGCTGCCGGCGCAGGTCCTGGAACGCAGCCTCCTGCGCGGCGATCGCGCTCATGAGCGGCGCCGCCGCGCGGCCGCTTCATCGCGCCGCATCTCGACGAAGATCGCGTAATCCTCGTGCCGCGCCTCCCGGAAGCCCAGGCCCGAACCGCGCGCGATCTGCTGGAACACATCCTGATGATGCAGCGGCAGCGCCAGGTAGAAATCCGCCAAATCCCGCTTCATCGCCGCCGGCAGATCCGTGCGCACCGCCACCGGCCCATTCAAGATCGGCCGCGAACGCCAGATGATGCGGATATCCTCCATCCGCAGCATGCCCTTGTCGACCATCGAGCGCAGATTGCCGCGCGAATAGCCGCGCGAGACATCGCCAATCCCGGACGCGAAGGTCACCGCGGCATCGTATTGGCGCTGCAGCATGGCCACCACCGCCTGCTCATGCCCGCCACCGAAACCGGTGCGGCCGAAATACTGCCCGGTCTCCACACCAATGCCCGCCTGGCGCAGCTCGAAACGCGGGATGAGATAGCCGGACGCACTGTTCGGATCGGCCCAGGCCAGACTCCGCCCGCGCATCTGCTCCATGCTGGTGATGCCGCTATCCGCACGCGTCACGATCACAGAGATGTAGGAGACACTGCCGTCATCCTGCTCAATGGTCAGAATGGGCTCGATGCCACCATTCGTGTCCAACCAGGCGGCCGCATAAATGGACGGGCCCAACCCCGCCACCTCGATCTGCCGGGCGGAGAACGCCTGCAAC
>JAIXVH010000463.1 GCA_027483125.1 Acetobacteraceae bacterium
GCAACCAGAATGCCCAGCGCCAGCACCAGCACCGCGACATCGGCCAGCAATTCACGCTCGGCCCTGCTGATGGCGGCTGCCAGACGCTCCGCTGTGACGCTGGAGGCGGCGTCGCGGATGCCGAGCAGCGTGCCGATCTGCGGCGTCGTGCGGTCAATGAAGGCGGTGTTGCTCAATCGGCCGGCACCAGGCTGCGCCTGCGCGTCCGAGAGGGCACGGAAGGCTTCGAAATAGGACCGCCGCGCCTCCTCCAGGCTCGCGGCCATGCGCCGGTCGGCGCGCACGACCGGGTCGGACGCCACCATTTGCCAGGCGGCTTCCACCGCGGCGCGGGATGCCGCGATGGTGATACGCTCCTCGGCGCTGATGCCCCGGTTCTGTCCGATGACGGAGGCGACCAGCGAGCGTTCGCGCCCCGCCGCCTCGCGCGCCATCCAGCTGGCCTGCTTGATCGAGTTCAGCCGCGCCACCAGCGGGTCCATCGCCGCGCCGCCGGCCAGCAGCTGGCTCCATTGCGGCTGAATACTGTTGATGATGCGGGTCATCGCCTGGTGATAGCCGGTGCGGACGAAGGCTTCGTCGCGCTGCGCCACCGGCAAGGCGAGCTGCCGGTCGGCCTGGGCGCGCAGCTGCGCGACCTCGCGCATCGCGGTATCGATGCCAGTGCTGATGGCCTGTGCCTCAGCATCCCGAACATCACGCAGCCTGGTGGCCGAAGCGCCCAGCTGGCCATCCACGGTGCCGCGCTGCGTATTGAGCGCGGGCGGGGTTGCAGCCACCAAGGCGGCATTGGTCGCAACACGTTCCAGCAGCATGTTGAAGAGGCCATTGTTCAGGTCGCGCGCCGCGGCATCGGTCAAGGCGGCGGCGCCGGCGGCGCTGTGCCGCTGCCAGCTCTCCCGCAGGGTGAAGGCCGCGGGCAGCACGGCCAGCAGCGCCAGCAAGGCGCCGAGGGCCAGCAATTGCACGCGGATGGAACGAAACATCGCGAAGGCAGGTTTGGTCATCTCAAAATCCAGCAAGTTTCGTGGCTTAATGGCAGCAACTGCCAAATGCGCCGTTAACAGGCTGCCATTGCGCATCGCGCGCGGCGGTGTTTGGCTTGCGCCATGCGCACGCTCATCCGAAACGCCGCCTGGGCCATCCTGTGGGATGGCAAGGCTCACACCTATGCCCACAACCAGGATATCGAGCTGGAAGGCGGCCGCATCGCCGCCATCCGCCCGCACCAGCCTGGCCCCTTTGAGGGCCAGGTGATCGACGCCTCCGGCCAGATGGTCATGCCGGGCCTGGTGAACATCCACGCCCACCCGACGACCGAGCCGCATTGGCGCGGCGTGCGCGAGGACCATGGCGTGCCCGAACAGCAGATGACCGGGCTGTTCGAACGCAGCCAGGCCTTCCGCCTGGATGATGCCGGGCGCGAGGCCGCGATGCGCATGGCCTATGCCGAATTGATGGCCGCCGGCGTCACCTCCCTGGTCGATCTGACCGCGCCCTTCGGCGCCTGGATGCGCGTGATGGCCGAAAGCGGGCTGCGCGTCTGGGCCGGGCCAGGATTTGCGTCGGCGCGCTGGGGCATGAGCGCGCCGCAAACGGTGGACTAGCTCTGGGACAAGCCCGGCGGCCGCACCCAGTTCCAGGCGGCGCAGGCGCTGATGGACGCGGCCGAGGCCGATCCGTCCGGCCGGCTCTCGGCCATCGTCTTCCCGGCGCAGATCGACACGGTGGAGGAGGAGCTGCTGCGCGAATCAGCCGCACTGGCACGCGCGAAGAACCGCCCCTTCACCATCCACATCGCGCAAGCCGTGGTGGAGGTGCGCGAGATCATCCGCCGCCACAACAAGACGCCGGTGCAATGGGCGGCCGAGATCGGGCTGCTCTCGCCCAGCACGGTGTTCGGGCACTGCATCTTCGTCGATGAGCACCCCTCGATCGGCTGGCACACGAAGAGCGATATCGGCCTGCTGGCCGAACATGGAGTGGCGGTGGCGCATTGCCCCACACCCTTCGCGCGCTATGGCGAGCACCTGAAGGATTTCGGCCATTACCGCGCCGCCGGCGTGCGCATGGGCATGGGCACCGACTGCGCACCGCACAACATCATCGAGGAGATGCGTCTGGCCATCATCCTGGCGCGCAATGCCAGCCGGGATCTGGCGGCTGCCGATACATCCATGGTGTTCCACGCCGCGACCGTGGGCGGCGCGGATGCGCTGCACCGCCCTGATCTCGGGCGCCTGGTGGAAGGTGCCGCGGCCGACCTGGTGCTGGTCGATTGCGCGCACCCGATGATGATGCCCACGCGCGACCCGCTGCGCAGCCTGGTGCACCACGCGGCCGAACGCGCGGTGCGCCGCGTGATGGTGGCCGGCGAGACCATCTTCCAGGATGGCCGCTGCCTGAAGCTCGATGTGGCCGAGGCCGCGGGCATCCTGATGGAGAGCCAGCAGCGCGCGATGCACAACGCCGCCAAGCATGACTATCTGGGCAGGCATGGCGATGTGATCGCGCCGCTCACGCTCGGCTGGCGGGCATGACCTTCTCCCTGATCGCCCGCTGCGCCCGCACCGGGCAGATGGGTGTGGCCACCACCACCAGCGGCTTCGCGGTGGGCAGCCGCGTGCCCTTCGCGCAGGCCGGTGTGGGGGCGGTTGCCACCCAGCACCGGACCGATCCGCGCCTGGGCCCGCGGGGCCTCGCGCTGCTGGCCAGCGGCTGCAGCGCGGCTGAGACGGTTGATGCTCTCGCCGCCTCCACGCCCGATCATCGCTGGCGGCAGATCGGCGTGGTCGATGCGCAGGGCCGCACCGCCTTCTTCCATGGCGCACGCGTCAAGCCGCGCTCCGGCGCGGTGCAGGCCGAGGGTGTGCTGGCGCTGGGCAATATCCTGGCCAATGACGATGTGCTGCCCGCCATGGTCGCGGCCTTCGGGTCAGATGACGCGCCGCTCGCCAGCCGCATGATCCGTGCGCTGCAAGCCGGCGAGGATGCCGGCGGCGAGCACGGCGCCATCCAATCCGCCGCGATCAGGATCGCCTGGCGCGAGAGCTTCCCCTATGTCGATCTGCGCGTGGACCACCACCCTGCCCCGCTGTCGGAACTGCGCCGGTTGTGGGAGGCCTACGCCCCCGATGCCGATGTGAACGTCACCCGCGCCATCGACCCCGAAAGCATCGGCCCTTGAGCACCCACAACTGGACGGCGCAGCAGCGCGTCGTGCATGGCGAGCCGCTCGCCGAAAGCCTGCCGCGCGAAATCACCGCGGCGCTGCGCATCGTGCTGGTGACGACGCGCTCGCTGGCCAACAGCGCCCTGGTGGCCGAGGCCGGGCGCGTGATCGGCGACAAGCTCGCCGGCCGCTTCGCCGCGATGCGCGCGCATAGCCCGGTCGAGGATGTGCTGGCGCTGGCCGCCCTGCTGCGCGAGAGCCAGTGCGACCTGGTGGTCGCCATCGGCGGCGGTTCGGTGATCGACGGCACCAAGGCCGCGTGCTTCGCCGCCTGGCGCGGCATCGCCGATGTTCCAGCGCTGAAGGCCGCGCAGGGCAAGCGCGGCCAGGAGCCTTTCGGCTGGCCCGGCAGCGCGCCGAGCCCGCGCTTCGTGGCGATCCCCACCACGCTCTCGGCGGCCGAATTCGCGCCTTATGCCGGCGTGACGGACCTGCTGGAGGGCCGCAAGTTCCGCCTGCTGGATGCCTGGATGGTGCCGGTCTCGGTGCTGCTGGACCCGGCGGCGACGCTGGCGACACCGGCGGAATTGTTCCTCTCCTCCGGCATCCGCGCGGTGGACCATGCCGCCGAACGCTGGTGCGCGGCGGCCGCGCAGCCCTTCTCGGATGCGGTGTCGCTGAAGGCGCTGGAATTGCTGGCCGAGGGGCTGCGCGCGGTGCATCGCGCGCCCGATGACCTCGCCGCGCGCGCGCTGTGCCAGCAGGGCGCCTGGCTCTCCATCATGGGCGGCTGGGCGGGCGTGCCGGTGGGGGCGAGCCATGGCATCGGCTATATCCTGGGCGGTGCGCGCGGCGTGCCGCATGGCTTCACCAGCTGCGTCATGCTGCCCGCCGTCATGCAGTGGAACGAGGCGGTGAATGGCGCGCGCCAGGCGGATGTGGCGCGCATCTTCGGCGGCACCTCGGGGCATGCGGCGCTGCGCGGTTTCATCGGTGGGCTCGGGCTGCCAAACACGCTGGGCGCGGTCGGTATTGTGGCTGACGAGATCCCCGGCCTGGCCGCGCGCTGGCTGGGTGACGCGCCGATCGCCACCAACCCGCGCCCGGTCACCGGGGCAGCGGATATCGAGGCGATCCTGCGGCTGGCGCTTTAAGCGGCCCAACAGCGGATCCAGCCAAGTCCCCGATCAGGTTATGTCCGATCGGATTGAACCGCGCAGCGGCTCAGTGGGAGCGAAGCTCGCTCTGGACTGCGCCGCCAACGCCGACAATCCCTTATCAGATTGAAATGCAGACGCATAACAACACATCGCATTGATCGGCGTCCTGGGTCGTCGATATGGGGCAGGCCCACACTTGGACGATACTGGCACCCAAACGTTCGACAAAACGTACCGGCATGCCGGAGAAACCGCACATGTGCTCGGATAGCCAAGCGAGCACATTGTTGGCTCGGCCCGGGGACCTCTCGACCGTTGCCGAGACGTCCCCAACAGCGCCAAGCCGCCTCATGATCACATTCTGAGGAAACAATGTGCTTGACATGTCTGCTTGGCGCACATTAATTATTCTCATATATCTCTTTTA
>JAIXVH010000171.1 GCA_027483125.1 Acetobacteraceae bacterium
CGGTGTCGCTGACCTGGTCGCTGGCCGGGGCGGATGCGCAGGCTTTCACGATCGATGCAGCCACCGGCGAGGTCAGTTTCGTGGCGCCGCCGAATTTCGAAGCCCCCATCGATACGGACGGGGACAACCGCTACGCGATCACTTTGGTGGTGACCGATGGCCTCACCGAGGGGCGGCGGGACGTCACGATCACGGTGACCGGGGTCAATGAGGCGCCAGCGGCTGGCCTCGCCCCCGCGCTGGCGACCGCTGCGCTGAACACCACCCGTGTCTTGTCGACGGCCGAGCTGCTGGATGGCTTCACCGACCCTGAGAATGATCAGCTGCAAGTCTCTAATCTCAGCAGCCAGAACGCCAGTTTCGTCTCGAACGGCCAGGGCGGCTGGACGGTCTCGCGCCTGCGCGACACTGATCATCGCGTCGATTTCACCTATACGGTGTCGGATTCGCTGGGCAACCAGACGCAGGCTGCCAACCGGCTGTTCTTTGCCGTGGCCGGCACCATCATGGGCTCCCCCTCCGGCTTCGACAGCATCCTGGGCGGCGATACCGGCGAAAACTTCATGGCCTTGCGCTGGTTCAACACCATCCGCGCCGGCGGCGGCGATGACACCATCACCGGCGGTGAAGCGGCCGGCCGCATCTACGGCGAAGCCGGTGATGACCAGATCATCCTGCGCGGCACCCTCAACATCGCCGAAGGCGGCACGGGCAATGACACCATCGATGGCAGCGAGGGCAGCAGCACCATCAATGGCGGCGCCGGGAATGACCAGCTGATCGTGCGTGGCGCTGGCCATGTCGTCCTGGGTGAGGAGGGTGATGACTTCATCCAGGCCGTGGGCGGCGGCAGCCGCATCGATGCCGGCCAGGGCAACAATACCGTGCAGATCTGGGGCGAGGGGAACGAGGTTCTGTTCGGGAGCGGCAACAACGTCATCCAGGGCGCGGATGGCAATACCACGCTGGTGGGTGGCCATGGCGGCAACCTGATCAGCCTGAACGGCGCCAGCAACACCGCCACCCTGGGAAATGGCGACAACTCCGTGTTCTTCGGGTCGGCCGCCAATGCGTCGCTGGTCGCCGGGGGTGGGCGCAATGCGGTCCAGCTGCGGGGATGGAACAATGAGGTCTCGCTGGGCGATGGCGGCAATGTGGTCTGGGCGGGCCTCGGCATGTCACGCATCACCACCGGTGCCGGCGCGGACCAGATCTTCATCGGCGGATCCGGCGGGTCGGACATCTCGGCGGGCGCGGGTGATGATGTGATCTACACCGGCGGGGCGGTGAATGATGTGCTGCGGGGCGGTCTGGGCCATGACCAGTATGTGCTCCGGCATGCCACAAACAGCATTGTCGAACTGGCCGATCAGGGCATCGATACCGCCTGGATCGAGATCGACGGCTATACCCTCTCGGCGCATGTCGAGATCGCGCGGCTGATCGCTGGTGCCACCATGCTCACCGGCAGCGCCGGCCATGATGTGCTGGTCGCGAACCAGCTGGCGGCTTCCACCATCGATGCCGCGGCGGGCGATGATGTGGTCTATGGCTCACCCTATGCCGATGTGCTCACCGGCGGCGCGGGCAATGACATCTTCTATGCCTGCGCCGGGCAGGACCGTTACATCTATGGCGCGACCGGCTGGGGCCATGACATGATCGCGGGATGGGAAAGCGGCGCGAAGCTGGACATGCGCGGCAGCGGCCTGGCGTTCAGTGACCTGAACATCCAGGCAGGACCCGGCTTCGTGCTGGTCGTCCACGGGGCCGACATGATCCAGGTCTTTGGCATTGATCGCCTGGTCGCGGGCGACTTCCTGTTCGGCTGAAGGGCCGTGGGCGCAGCCTGCGGCGCTACGGCAGGCACCGCCTGAGCTGCGAGGGAAACTCCACGCAGCCTGGAAACACGATCTCATTGTCATTCACCCGCCGCACCCGCAGCAGGTTCGGGTTGCCCTCGCAGGAAAATCCCGCATCGGGCGGCACCCGGCCGCCAAACACGCCGCCCGCCGGGGCGGCGGGCACGAAGCGGAATTCCAGCCCATCGGGGATCAAGGCCACCGTCTCGATCAACCGTTGACGATACTGCACATCCAGCGCGGTCGCGCGGAACACCACGTCACGGGTGAAGATCACGGTCGCACTGCCGAAGCATTCCGGCCCCTGGGTGTCGCCGGGCGGGAATTGCCCGCCCAGCCACATGCCGAACACCCATTGATGCGGCGGTCCCGGGGGGGCTGGCCGCTGGGCGATGGCGGGGGCGGCCAGAGTCATGGCCGCGGCCAACAGGATGCGACGTTGCATGCGGTCCTCTCGAAGACTGTCCCGCAGGGTTACCGGCAAATGCCCGCTTCGGCCAGCAGGCCTGCTGCGCCGAATTATTGCGCAGCCAGGGCCAGGATACGCTCCCGCAGATCCTTGGGGCCGGAGGCGCGGCCCTGGATGGTCTCACCCAGCACATCGGCCAGTGTCAGCCCGTCCAGGAACAGGCGGATATGGTCGCCCAGTTCCGCCCAGAGGTCATGCGTGCGGCATTGCTGGCCGGCTGCGCAATTGGGTGTGCCGTCCTCGCAGCGGGTGGTGCGGATGCTTTCCTCCACCGCGTCCACCACCTGGGAGATGGTGATCTCCTGCGCGGCGCGGGCCAGGCGGTAGCCACCCCCAGGCCCGCGGGCCGAGAGCACCAGTTCCGCGCGGCGCAACGGGCCGAACAGCTGTTCCAGATAGGCGAGCGAGATCATTTGCGATGCCGCGATTTCCGCCAGCGACACCGGCGTGGCCTTGCGCCCCGGCGCGGCTACCTGCGCGCGGGCTTCCCTGGCCGCAAGGTCCACCATGGCCATGACCGCGTAGCGGCCCCTGGTCGATAGGCGCATTCTGTTTTGCCTCCTGAAGGCTCAACCCGTTTTGGACCTTGGCATGCAAATTTCTTACGTCTGCTATGCGTCCGGCCGTGTGAATCCATTATGAAAGAGAGGTCGAACCCAGTATGATCCGCCTCGCCGCTGGGGAGGGACACCACCCGTGGCATCCGCAACCAAAGCCTAATCCCGTATCCGATCAATTTCCTTGACCTGAATCAGGCTATGAACGGAATGGGGTCGGCGTCAACGACGCTTTACGCTTTGGCTCGGGTTTTCTGCGTGAAGCCTCCGTAAGGGGGCGCCCCCGAGGAACAGGGGACGCGGCAGGTGGCCACCCGCTCGCGGCGGCGTGCGGGCCAAGGCAAAGCGTGACCCGGGGGGCCGGGCGCAAGGCCGTGGCTCCTCTCCGACGCCAACCTATGGATGCCAGGGTCAATGCCTGAAGTCACTTTCGCCGGGCCGGATGGCCGTCTCGAAGGCCGTTACCACCACGCCAAGCGACCCAACGCCCCGGTGGCGCTGCTTCTGCACCCGCACCCGCTGCATGGCGGCACCATGAATAACCGCGTGGTCCACAGCCTTTATGGCCGCTTCGAGGATATGGGCTTCTCCGTCCTGCGCTTTAATTTTCGCGGCGTCGGCAAGTCCCAGGGCCGCTATGATGGCGGCATCGGCGAAATCAGCGATGCCGCGGCCGCGCTGGACTTCGTGCAGGCCATCAACCCGGCCGCCAGCATGCTCTGGGTGGCCGGTTATTCTTTCGGCGCCTATGTCGGCATGCAATTGCTGATGCGCCGGCCGGAAATGGGCGGCTTCGTTTGCATCGCCCCGCCCGCCAGCCATTATGATTTTGGCTTCCTGGCCCCATGCCCCTGCAGCGGCATGATCGTGCATGGCGAGGATGACGAGCTGGTGCCGGTCGGCAGCGTCTCCAAGCTGGTCGAGAAGCTGAACACCCAGAAGGGCGTCAAGATCGACTACCGCACCATGTCCGGCGCCGGGCACGTCTTCACGCCCAAGCAGGTGGAAAGCGTCTCCGACATGGCGGTGGAGCATGTGAACAGCGTCATGAACCGCAGCCGCATGGCACTCGCTGCGGATTGATCGCGGTCGAGTCCGATCCGATCAGGTTGACAGCCTGATGGGTCAATCGGCCTCGCAATACGCTCTGGGAGCTGTCAGGTTCCCCTTACAGTGCGGGTGGGCGCAGCATCGCCTCCCGCGCCGGCGCAGTTCGGGGTTTGGGCATGGCCATCCAGGTGGTCAGCCCCAGCCGTCCCTCACCGGGCCCGAGCTTTGTCGCCGGCACCGCACCGGGTGACAGCACCGGATTCAGCGCGAAATCCTGCTCCGGCCCCACGAAAAGCCGCGTCAGCCCACAGATCCGCTCGAAGAGCGGGCGGCCGGGCAGCAGCCGCTCGAAGCTCTCGGCATCCAGCGGTCCCAGTCGGATGATGAAGCGTGCCTGCGGGTCCCAGACCTGCGCGCCGGCTGCGGCATCCACGCCCAGCTGCGCATATTGGCTGCCCATCCGCGTCTGCTCCGACGGCGGCAGCCGCAGCCAGCCGCCGCTGAATTCGATGATCTCGACCGCGAAGCCCGTCTCCTCCCCGATCATCGCCGCCAGGCGTGAGGCACTGCGGCTGCGCGCGGCCAAATGCCCGGCATGGTAGCGCAGGCTGGGGGCGGGCACGGCCATCCGCTCCGCCAG
>JAIXVH010000199.1 GCA_027483125.1 Acetobacteraceae bacterium
CCCGGCTTTCCGGCGTGGCGGATCACCTGGCGGTGGATGACATGCACGCGCTGGGCCTGGTGCGCCGCATTGTCGGCAACCTCAACGCCAAGGCGCCACCCCCGCCGCCGCATGCGCCCACCCCGCCGCTCCACGCGCCCGAGGAGCTGAACGGCATCATCCCCGCCGATGTGCGCCAGCCCTATGATGTGCGCGAGGTGATCGCCCGCATCGTGGATGGCAGCGAGTTCGACGAATTCAAGCCGCGCTATGGCACGACATTGGTGACTGGTTTTGCGCGCATCTGGGGACACCAGGTCGGTATCATCGCGAATAACGGCATTCTTTTCAGTGAGAGCGCGCAGAAGGGCGCGCATTTCATCGAGCTGTGCTGCCAGCGGCGCGTGCCGCTGCTGTTTTTGCAGAACATCGCGGGCTTCATGGTCGGCCGCAAATACGAAGCGGGTGGCATCGCCAAGGATGGCGCGAAGCTGGTGACGGCAGTGGCCACCGCGCAAGTGCCGAAGCTGACCGTGATCATCGGCGGCAGTTTCGGCGCCGGCAATTACGGCATGTGCGGGCGCGCCTATTCGCCGCGCTTCCTGTTCACCTGGCCGAATTCGCGCATCAGTGTGATGGGCGGCGAGCAAGCGGCAAGCGTGTTGGCCACCATCCGCCGCGACAACCAGCCCGATTGGCCGGAGGCGGAGGAAGAGGCGTTCAAGGCGCCGATCCGCGAGAAATACGAACGCGAGGGCGACCCATACTACGCGACCGCACGGCTTTGGGATGACGGCATCATCCCGCCGGCGGCGACGCGCGATGTGCTGGGGCTGGCGCTGGGTGCCGCGCTGCATGCGCCGGTGCCCGAGACGCGCTTCGGCCTGTTCAGGATGTGAGCGGCATGTTCAACACCATCCTGATTGCCAATCGCGGTGAGATCGCTGTTCGCGTGATTCGCACGGCGCGACGGTTAGGCATCCGCAGCATCGCCGTGTTCAGCGAGGCGGATGCGAATGCCATGCATGTGCGCCACGCCGATGAGGCGCATTTGATTGGCCCGGCGCCGGCGCGCGAATCCTATCTGCGCGGTGATGTGATCCTGGATGTGGCGCTGCGCGCGGGCGCGCAGGCTATTCATCCGGGCTATGGCTTCCTGTCGGAGAATGCGGATTTCGCGGAAGCCTGCGCGGCCGCGGGCATCGCCTTCATCGGCCCGCCCGCGGCGGCGATCCGCGCCATGGGCAGCAAGGCGGAATCGAAGCGGCTGATGGTGGCGGCCGGGGTTCCGACCGTTCCCGGCTATCATGGTGATGCGCAGGACGACGCGCTGCTGGCCGCCGAGGCCGCGCGCATCGGCTTTCCCGTGCTGATCAAGGCGAGCGCGGGTGGTGGCGGCAAGGGCATGCGCCCTGTGCTGCGCGCCGAGGATTTCCTGGCCGAACTCGCCGGCGCGCGGCGCGAAGCGCAGGCCGCCTTCGGCGACCAGCGCATGCTGCTGGAGAAGTATCTGCAACGCCCGCGCCATGTGGAGGTACAGATCTTTGGCGACCAGCATGGCCGCATCACGCATCTGCACACGCGCGATTGTTCCCTGCAGCGCCGTCACCAGAAGGTGATCGAGGAAGCGCCCGCTCCGGATCTGTCCGATGCATTGCGCGCGCGCCTGCACGAAGCGGCGGAGAACGCCGCGCGCGCCGTCGGCTACACCAATGCCGGCACGGTGGAGTTCATCGTCGAGGGCGATGACGCCTTCTTCCTGGAGATGAACACGCGGCTGCAGGTGGAGCATCCGGTGACGGAAGCGATCACCGGTCTCGACCTGGTGGAATGGCAGTTGCGCGTGGCTGCTGGCGAGGCGCTGCCCGCGCATTGGCCGCCCGCACCGCAGGGCCACGCCGTCGAAGCGCGGCTCTATGCCGAGGACCCGGCGCAGGATTTCCGCCCCTCCGTCGGTCGATTGTCGTTGCTGCGCCTGCCCAAGGCGTTGCGCGTGGATGCCGGTGTGCAGGCGGGCGATGCCGTCACGTCGTTCTACGACCCGATGGTGGCGAAGCTGATCGCGCATGGCACCGATCGCGCGGCTGCGCTGGACGCGCTACTGGACGGCCTCGGCCACACCATGGTGGAGGGCGTGACCACCAACGCCACGCTGCTGCGCCGGCTGTTGCGCGCCGCCCCGATGCGCGCGGGCGTGCCCGATACCGGCTTCATCGCGCGTGAGGCCGCGACCCTGCTCGCCCCGCCCGATGCGGCGCCGGATGCGCTGGTGGCGCAGGTCGCGGCATCGGCGGTGCTGCCGGTGGGCGATGGCGCCTGGGGCCGCGGCGATTCCTGGCGGCTGTTCGGCGCGCCGGAGATCGCCTTGCGCATCGAGGCCGATGGCGCGGCGCGCCTTGTGCTGCTGCGTGGCGGCATGGCGCAGGTGGATGGCGGCGCGTGGTTCGCCATTCCCGCACCGCGCATCGCGCCCGAGGAGGATGGCGTCTGGCGCATCACGCTGGATGGCGCGCCGCACCGCTTCGTGTTGGGCGATGCCTATGCGCCGGCCAGTGCCGCGGCGGTCGCCGACCGGCGCTTGGCCGCGCCGATTCCGGGCCGCGTCGTCGCCGTGCAATGCGCCGTGGGTGATGCCGTCACCGCCGGCCAGGTGCTGGTGCTGCTGGAGGCGATGAA